>NZ_JBFAOO010000147.1:0-18243 GCF_040675265.1 Microbispora sp. NPDC049633 | reverse complement strand
GACGAACTGGAGGACGGCCTGAGCGCGGTCGCCGCGCCCGTCCGGGGTGCGGACGGCTCCGTCGTCGCCTCGCTCAGCGCGTCCGGCCCGACCTTCCGGATGCCCGAAAAGGCCGTCCCTGCCGTAGCGGAGCAGGTCATGGCGGCGGCTGACGAGGTATCTGCCCGAATGGGATGGTTTGGGTCAGCAGTGTAAAAAAGGCGCACAAGCCTTGACTCTCCGCGAGTGTCGGGTCGATTCTGTTCCTCGATAAGCAAACAGGTGCGTAATACGCAACGGATGCGCGCTTGCTTTGTCGTGGCGACCGGAAGGCCCTGCCTGTGGCAGACCTCTACATCGGTGGCGTCTGCATCGACGCTGTCGCAGGCGGACGTCAAGGAGTGTGAGGTGTCATGACCGTATCCTCTGTGGCCGAGCAGGAGAGTCCGGCGAGCGCGCCGGACGGCGACAGGCCCACGGTCCTCGACGTACGCGGCCTGTGGAAGGTCTTCGGGCAGCGCGCCGACCGCGTCGTCGGCACGCCGCTGGCCACGCTCGACCGTGCGGAGCTGAAACGGACGACCGGGTGCGTGGCAGCGGTGCGGGACGTCTCCTTCTCGGTGTGCCGGGGTGAGGTCTTCGTCGTCATGGGCCTGTCCGGCTCGGGCAAGTCGACGCTCGTACGCTGCCTGAACCGGCTGGTCGAGCCCACGGCGGGCGAGGTCCTGCTCGACGGTGAGAACGTGCTCGGCTACGCCGGCAGACGCCTTCGCGACCTGCGCCGCCACCGCTTCGGCATGGTGTTCCAGCACTTCGGCCTGCTGCCGCACCGGCGGGTCCTGAACAACGTGGCCTTCGGCCTGGAGATCAGGGGCGTGAAGAAGGCCGACCGCCTGGCCCGGGCCCAGGAGGTGCTCGAACTGGTGGGCCTCGCCGGGTTCGAGGGCTCCTATCCCGACCAGCTCTCCGGCGGCATGCAGCAGCGGGTCGGCCTGGCCCGCGCCCTCGCCGTGGACCCCGAGGTGCTGTTCTTCGACGAGCCGTTCTCCGCGCTCGACCCGCTGATCCGGCGCGAGATGCAGAACGAGGTCATCCGCCTGCACCACGAGGTGGGCAAGACAATGATCTTCATCACCCACGACCTCGGCGAGGCGCTCAAGCTGGGCGACCGCATCCTCATCATGCGGGACGGCGAACTCGTGCAGACGGGCACCCCGGACGAGGTGGTCGGCGCCCCGGCCGACGACTACGTGCGGGACTTCGTCAGCGACGTCCCCCGGTCCGACGTCCTCACGCTGCGCTGGATCATGCGCGACGCCGCTCCGGACGACCCTCTCGACGGGCCGGAGCTGAGCCCGGACACCGTCATCCGCGACGCGGCGCGCACGGTCCTGTCCGCCGGGCGCCCGGTCAAGGTCGTGCGCGACGGCGACCTGCTCGGCGTGGTGACCCCGGCGGAGGTCCTGGAAGTCATCGCCGGTGCGGGCGGGCAGAGCTGATGGTGGCCCTCAGCGCGCCGGTGACGCGCCGGTTCCCCTCACGTGCGTACGTCACGGGCGCGATCGTGGTCGCCTGGATCGTGCTGTGGGTGGTGCTGAACGGCCGCGACACCCTGCCGCTGGGCGGCGCGCAGCTCACGCCCCTGCACAACCGGCTCGGCGAGGCCGCCGACGCGATCGACGCGAACCGCGACAGCAACCCGCTGTTCCTCTACTTCGTCAACTACATCCGGCTCTTCCTCGACGACGCGGTGACGTTCGTCCAGGCCCTGATCAGTCAGCCGTCCTTCGGCCGCCCCGTGCCGCTCGTCGGCTGGCTCGGCGTGACCGGCGTCGCCACCGCGATCGCCTACCTCTTCGGCAACCGCAAGGTCGCCGTGCTGACGGCGGCCGGGTTCGCGTCGTTCGGTCTGCTCGGGCTGTGGGAGGAGAGCATGGACACGCTCGCCCTCACCCTGACGGCCGTCGCGCTGTCGCTCGCGGCCGGCATCCCGCTCGGGATCTGGGCGGGGCTCAGCGACCGCTTCAACCGGATCGTCACGCCGGTGCTGGACTTCATGCAGACCATGCCGACGTTCGTCTACCTGGCCCCGCTCACGCTCTTCTTCCTGATCGGGCCGGCCAGCGCCACCGTCGCGACGATGATCTATGCCGTCCCGCCCGCGATCCGGCTCACCGCCCACGGCATCAGGCAGACCCCGCCGGCCACGCTGGAGGCCGCCGACTCCCTCGGCGCCACGGGCGGCCAGGCGCTGCGCAAGGTGCGGCTGCCGCTGGCCAAGCGGACGATCGTGGTCGGGATCAACCAGACCATCATGGCCGCCCTGTCCATGGCGACGATCGCCGCGCTGATCGACGCGCCCGGCCTCGGCAAGACCGTGCTCAAGGCGCTGCAGACGCTCGACGTGGGCACCGCGTTCAACGCCGGACTGGCCATCGTGATCATGGCGATCGTGCTCGACCGGGTGACCTCGGCCGCCGGCCGCCGGGTGGAGACCGTCCACCGCGCCGGGCGTCCGGGCGGGTCGCGGCTGCGCCGGGTGGAGACCGCGGTGACCGCGGCCGTGGCCGTCGTGCTCGTCTACCTCTCCTACACCTACGTCTGGGCCGCGGAGTTCCCCGGCGGGGCGGACCTCGGCTCGTACGTGCGGCGCGGCGCGGACGCCGCCAGCACGTGGGCGCAGGACACGCTGGTCGCCTACACGAACGGGCTGAAGAACGTCATCACCTACGCCCTGCTCAACCCGTTCGAGGCGTTGCTCGCCCGGTCGCCCTGGTGGCTGGTCGCCGTGGTGGCGGTGGCCCTCGCGCTGCTGCTCGCGGGCGTGCGCGCGGCGATCACCGCCGCGGTGGGCTGCGCGCTGCTCGTCGCGCTCGGCCTGTGGCACGACAGCATGGTCACGCTGGCCACCACGCTGGTCGCGACCCTTCTCGTGATGGTCCTCGGGGTGATCCTCGGGGTGTGGATGGGACGCAGCGACCGGGCCGACCGCGTGCTGCGGCCGGTGCTCGACGCCGGCCAGACCATGCCGGCGTTCGTCTACCTGGTGCCGATCCTCGGACTGTTCGGCGCCACCCGGTTCACCGCCATCATCGCGGCCGTCGTGTTCGCCGCGCCGGTGTCGGTGAAGCTGGTCGCCGAGGGCGTCCGCGGGGTGCCGCACACGGCGGTGGAGGCGGCGACGGCCGGCGGCGCGAGCGCCTGGCAGCTCATCTCCAAGGTGCAGTTGCCCATGGCCCGCGCCGGTATCACGCTCGCGGCCAGCCAGGGCCTCATCTACGTGCTGTCGATGGTCGTCGTCGGCGGCCTCGTCGGCGCCGGCGCGCTGGGATACGACGTCGTCGCCGGATTCTCCCAGCACCAGCTGCGCGGCAAGGGCCTGGCCGCGGGGCTCGCCATCGTCGTACTCGGAATCATGCTCGACCGGATCATGCGGGCCGCCGCCTCGCGGGCCGGGAGCTCTCCGGCTTCCCGATGAACCTGTAACACCCCCACAGGAGGACCAACGTGGCAGTGACAAGGAACTATGGGCCGCGCGCGCTCGCGCTCGTGGCCGGCGCAGGCCTCCTGCTCTCCGGCTGCGCAGGCGCGAAGGTCGGGGAGACGCAGGCGGCCTCCGACGGCAAGGGCGGCTGCGGCACCGTCAACCTGGCGATCAACCCGTGGGTCGGCTACGAGGCCAACGCCGCCGTGATCGCGTACGTGGCGGAGAAGGAACTGGGGTGCACGGTCGTCAAGAAGGACCTCAAGGAGGAGGTCGCCTGGCAGGGCTTCGGCACCGGCGAGGTGGACGCCGTCGTGGAGAACTGGGGTCACGACGACCTGAAGAAGAAGTACATCGACGAGCAGAAGACCGCCGTGCCGGCGGGCGTCACCGGCAACAAGGGCGTCATCGGCTGGTTCGTGCCGCCGTGGATGGCGGAGAAGTACCCCGACATCACCGACTGGAAGAACCTCAACAAGTACGCCGACCTGTTCAAGACGTCCGAGTCGGGCGGCAAGGGCCAGATGCTCGACGGCGACCCGTCCTTCGTCACCAACGACGAGGCGCTGGTCAAGAACCTCGACCTGAACTACAAGGTGGTCTACGCCGGCAGTGAGGCGGCTCTGATCACGGCCTTCCGCCAGGCGGAGAAGCGGAAGACGCCGCTGCTCGGCTATTTCTACGACCCGCAGTGGTTCATGTCCGAGGTCAAGCTGGTCAAGGTCAACCTGCCCGAGTACACCGAGGGCTGCGACGCCGACGCCGAGAAGGTGGCGTGCGACTACCCCGTCTACGACCTCGACAAGATCGTGAGCAAGAAGTTCGCCGACTCCGGCAGCCCGGCCTACCAGCTCGTCAAGAACTTCACCTGGACCAACGACGACCAGAACCTCGTGGCCAAGTACATCTCCGAGGACAAGATGTCCGCCGAGGACGCGGCCGCCAAATGGGTCAAGGACAACCCCGACAAGGTGAAGGCCTGGCTGCCCCAGGGCTGACTTCCGCTTCACCCGCGCGGCCGCTCCTCTCCGGGAACCCAGTCCCGCCCGGGAGGGAGCGCCGTCACCGGAGGTCCCGGCCAGGTCCGGCACCTCACTCCGTGCCCGGTGCCGATCGTCCCCCTGGATCGGCACCGGGCACGGTTTTGTCCTGTTTTTGACGCTTGACACCCGCACGGTGACGCGTCACGCTTGTTGCGTTAAGCGCATAACGTTGCGGATTATGCAACATCGGAGGTGGGTATGACGGGCCCGCGCGTCGTCATCATCGGAGCAGGCGTCGTCGGTGCGGCGCTCGCCGACGAACTGTCACTCCGAGGCTGGACGGACGTCACGGTGGTCGACCAGGGCCCGGTGCCCGCGACCGGAGGCTCCTCCTCGCACGCGCCGGGGCTGGTCTTCCAGATCAACGGCTCGAAGACCATGACCGAGATGGCGCGCTACACCGTCGAGAAGTTCTGCTCCCTCGACCTCGACGGCGAGCCCTGCTTCCTCCAGGTCGGCGGCCTGGAGGTCGCGACCAGCCCGGAACGGCTCGCCGAGCTGCACCGCAGGCACGGCTGGGCCACGTCCTGGGGCGTCGAGGCGCGGCTGCTCACCCCCGCCGAATGCGCCGAACTCTTCCCCCTGCTCGACCCCGGCGTCGTGCTCGGCGGTCTGCACATCCCCGCCGACGGCGTCGCCAAGGCCGTACGCGCGGTCGAGGCGCAGCTCAGGCGTGCCCGGTCCCGTGGCGTACGGGTGCTGGAGCGGCACGAGGTGCTCGACGTCCGCACCGAGGACGGCCGGGTCGTGGGCGTGGTGACCGACCAGGGTGAGATCCCCGCCGACGTCGTGGTCTGCTGCGCGGGCATCTGGGGGCCGAAGGTCGCCGGAATGGTCGGCATGCCGCTGCCGCTGACCCCGCTCGCGCACCAGCTCGCCTGGACCGGCCAGGTGCCCGACCTCGCCGGACGCGAGGAGGAGGCGACGCTGCCGATCCTGCGGCACCAGGACGCCGACCTCTACTACCGTCAGCGGTTCGACGGCGTCGGCATCGGCTACTACGGGCACCGCCCGATGCCGATCAAGCCCGAGGACCTGCTGCCGGTGGACGAGGCCGAGGTCATGCCGTCGGTGCTGACGTTCACGCCGGAGGACTTCGAGGACGCCTGGACCGAGACCCAGCGGCTGCTGCCCGGCACCCGCGCCGCGAAGATCGACGAGGGCATCAACGGGCTGTTCTCCTTCACTCAGGACCACATGCCGCTGATGGGCGAGTCCCCGGACGTGAAGGGCTTCTGGGTCGCCGAGGCGGTCTGGGTTACCCACTCCGCGGGCGTCGGCAAGGCCATGGCCGAGTGGCTCGTCGACGGCCACTGCTCGTCCTTCGACCTGCACGAGTGCGACGTCAACCGGTTCGAGCCGCACCAGCTCGCGCCCGACTACGTGCTGGCCCGCGACTGCCGGAACTTCGTCGAGGTCTACGACATCATCCACCCGCTCCAGCCGATGGAGGAGCCGCGGCCGCTGCGCCTGAGCCCCTTCCACACGCGGCAGCGCGAGCTGGACGCCTTCTTCCTGGAGGCCGTCGGCTACGAGCGGCCCCAGTGGTACGGCGCCAACGCCCGCCTGCTGGAGGGCCGCGACATCCCCACGCCCGGCGACTGGGCGGCGCGCTACTGGTCGCCGATCGTCGGCGCGGAGGCCCAGGCGTCCCGCGAGTCCGTCGCGCTCTACGACATGACCGCGCTGAAGCGGCTGGAGGTCGCGGGCCCCGGCGCCCTGGCCTTCCTGCAGCGGCTGACGACCGGCCAGATGGACAAGTCGGTCGGCTCGGTGACCTACTGCCTGCTGCTCGACACCGACGGCGGCATCCGCAGCGACGTGACCGTCGCCCGGCTGGGCCGCGACGTGTTCCAGGTCGGCGCCAACGGCAACCTCGACCTCGACTGGTTCCACCGCCACCTGCCCGCGGACGGCTCGGTGATGGTCCGCGACATCACGGCCGGCACCTGCTGCCTCGGCGTCTGGGGGCCCCGCGCCCGCGACCTCGTCCAGCCGCTGACCGACGCCGACTTCTCCAACCAGGGCTTCCGCTACTTCCGGGCGAAGAAGGCGTACATCGGCACGGTGCCGGTCACCGCGCTGCGGCTGTCGTACATCGGCGAGCTGGGCTGGGAGCTCTACACCACCGCCGACCTGGGCGCCAAGCTGTGGGACACGCTCTGGGAGGCCGGGCAGCGGCACGACATCATCGCCGGCGGGCGCGGCGCCTTCGCGAGCCTGCGGCTGGAGAAGGGCTACCGGTCCTTCGGCGCCGACATGACCTTCGAGCACGACCCGTACGAGGCGGGGCTCGGGTTCGCGGTGAAGCCGGACAAGGGCGACTTCATCGGCCGTGAGGCGCTGGAACGGCGCAAGGAGAACGTGCGCCGCCGCCTCGCCTGCTTGACCATCGACGACCCCGCCTCTGTGGTCATGGGCAAGGAGCCGGTGTACGACGGCGAGAGCGCCGTCGGCTACGTCACCAGCGCGGCCTTCGGCTACACGATCGGCAAGGGCATCGCCTACGCTTGGCTGCCCGCCGAGCTGGCCACGCCGGGACGCACGCTGGAGATCGGCTACTTCGACCGGCGGGTGACCGCCGTGGTCGCCGAGGAGCCCCTGTTCGACCCCGCCATGGAACGCCTGCGCAGCTAGTGAGGACTGAAGTGAACGATTCGGTGATGGACGCGCCGCTCGCCGAGGCCGACCCGGAGGTGGCGGCGGCGATCGGCGAGGAGACCCGCCGCCAGCGGTCCACCCTGGAGATGATCGCGTCGGAGAACTTCGCGCCCGTGTCGGTGATGCAGGCGCAGGGCTCGGTGCTCACCAACAAGTACGCCGAGGGCTACCCGGGCAGGCGCTACTACGGCGGCTGCGAGCACGTCGACGTGATCGAGCGGCTGGCGATCGACCGGGTCAAGGCGCTGTTCGGCGCCGAGGCCGCCAACGTGCAGCCCCACTCGGGGGCGCAGGCCAACGCGGCGGCGATGTCCGCGCTGCTGGAGCCGGGTGACACGATCCTCGGCCTCGACCTCGCGCACGGCGGCCACCTCACCCACGGCATGCGGATCAACTTCTCCGGCCGGCTCTACAACGTCGTGCCCTACCACGTGCGCGAGAGCGACAGCCTCGTGGACCTGGACGAGGTCGAGCGGCTCGCCCGCGAGCACCGGCCCAAGCTGATCATCGCGGGCTGGTCGGCCTACCCCCGTCACCTCGACTTCGCCGCGTTCCGGCGGATCGCCGACGAGGTCGGGGCGTACCTGATGGTGGACATGGCGCACTTCGCCGGGCTGGTCGCGGCGGGGCTGCACCCGTCGCCCGTCCCGCACGCGCACGTCGTCACCACGACCACGCACAAGACGCTCGGCGGGCCCAGGGGCGGGGTCATCCTGTCCACCGAGGACCTGGCCAAGAAGATCAACTCGTCGGTGTTCCCGGGGCAGCAGGGCGGCCCGCTGGAGCACGTCATCGCGGCCAAGGCGGTCGCGTTCAAGATCGCGGCGGGGGAGTGGTTCCGCGACCGGCAGCGCCGCACGCTGGAGGGCGCGCGGGTCCTCGCCGACCGGCTGCTCGCCCCCGACGCCGCCGAGGCGGGCGTACGCGTGCTGTCCGGCGGGACGGACGTCCACCTGGTGCTGGTCGACCTGCGCGAATCCGAACTGGACGGCCGTCAGGCCGAGGACCGGCTCCACGAGGCCGGGATCACGGTCAACCGCAACGCGGTGCCGTTCGACCCCCGGCCCCCGATGGTCACCTCCGGGTTGCGGATCGGCACCCCGGCCCTGGCCACCCGGGGCTTCGCCCGCCCCGAGTTCGAGGAGGTCTCCGACGTGATCGCACGGGTGCTCCAGCCCGAAGCCGACCTGGTCGCGCTGCGCGCCCGGGTCGAGGCCCTCGCCGCCAAGCACCCGCTCTACCCCGGCCTGAACGGGGAGGCCCGATGAGCCCCCGCACTCGCACCACCGAACCACCGGGAGCCGACCTGCCCGACCACCCCGACCGGTTGTGGCGCTCGGCCGAGCCCAAGCGCGCGTACGACGTGGTGATCGTCGGCGGCGGCGGCCACGGCCTGGCAACGGCCTACTACCTGGCCAAGAACCACGGGATCACGAACGTCGCGGTGCTGGAGCGCGGCTGGCTCGCGGGCGGCAACATGGCCCGCAACACCACCATCATCCGGTCCAACTACCTGTGGGACGAGAGCGCGGGCATCTACGAGCACGCGCTGAAGCTGTGGGAGGGGCTGGAGGAGGACCTCGGCTACCCGCTGCTGTTCAGCCAGCGCGGCGTGCTCAACCTCGCGCACAGCCTGCAGGACGTGCGCGACAGCGTGCGCCGGGTCAACGCCAACCGGCTCAACGGCGTGGACGCCGAGTGGCTGACGCCGGAGCAGGTCAAGGAGGTCTGCCCGATCGTCGACGTCTCGCCCGACGTGCGCTATCCCGTGCTCGGCGGCACCTACCAGCCGCGGGCCGGCATCGCCAAGCACGACTACGTGGCGTGGGGCTTCGCTAAGGCCGCGGCCGACCTCGGGGTCGACATGATCGAGCACTGCGAGGTGACCGGCCTCGACGTGCGCGACGGCCGGGTGACCGGCGTCCGGACCACCCGCGGCCCGATCGCGGCCGGGAGGGTCGCGCTCGCCGCCGCCGGGCACTCCTCGGTCGTCGCCGGATACGCGGGGGTGTCGCTGCCGCTGCAGAGCCACCCGCTGCAGGCGCTGGTGTCGGAGCTGCTGGAGCCGGTGCACCCCACCGTCGTCATGTCGAACGCGGTCCACGTCTACGTGAGCCAGGCGCACAAGGGCGAGCTGGTCATGGGGGCGGGCATCGACGCGGCGAACTCCTACCGCCAGCGCGGCGCGTTCCACATCATCGAGCGGCAGATGTCGGCCGCGCTGGAGCTGTTCCCGGTCTTCGCCCGGGCGCACGTGCTGCGGACCTGGGGCGGCGTGGTGGATGTGACCCCCGACGCCTCGCCGATCGTCGGGCTCACCCCCGTCGAGGACCTGTACGTCAACTGCGGCTGGGGCACCGGCGGGTTCAAGGCCACCCCGGGCGTCGGCTGGTGCTACGCCCACACGGTCGCCACCGGCGAGCCGCACCCGCTCAACGCCCCCTTCTCCCTCGAGCGGTTCACCACAGGAAAGCTCGTCGACGAGCACGGCGCCGCCGCCGTCGCGCACTAGTACGGAGTCGAAATGCTGCTGATTCCCTGCCCGTGGTGCGGGCCGCGGGACGAGGCCGAGTTCCACTACGGGGGGCAGGCCCACGTGGCCTATCCGGAGGACCCGGCCGCCCTGTCCGACGAGGAGTGGGCCCGCTACCTGTTCTTCCGCGACAACCCCAAGGGCCTGTTCGCGGAGCGATGGAGCCACACCGCCGGGTGCCGCCGCTGGTTCAACGCCGTACGCGACACCGCCACCAACGAGATCCACGCCGTCTACCGCGTGGGCGAGCCGCGGCCGGTGATCGCATGAGCGAGCGAAGCGAGCATATGAGCGGCGCGCAACCGTTCCGCCGCGAGGGGGCGACGGGCAGGACGCTGCGCTTCCGGTTCGACGGCCGGGAGTACGAGGGCCTGGAGGGCGACACGCTGGCCTCGGCGCTGCTGGCCAACGGCGTGCGCGCGGTGGCGAGCAGCATCAAGCTCGGCCGCCCGCGCGGCGTCTACGCCGCGGGCTGCGAGGAGCCGAACGCGCTCGTCCAGATCGAGGAGCCCTTCCCCGAGCCCATGCTCCAGGCGACGACCGTCGAACTGTACGACGGCCTGGTCGCCACGGGCCTGCCGGGACAGGGCAGGCTGGCCGACCGCCCCGACCCGGCGCGCTACGACGCCGTGCACGCCCACTGCGACGTGCTCGTCGTGGGAGCGGGACCGGCGGGCATCGCCGCCGCGGGCGTGGCCGCCCGGGCCGGCGCCCGGGTGATCCTGGCCGACGAGCGGCCCGAGCCGGGCGGCAGCCTGCTCGGCACGACCGAGAGGCTGGACGGCAGGCCGGGCCGCGAGTGGGCGGCCGAGGAGGTCGCCGCGCTGGCCGCCCTGCCGGAGGTGCGCGTGCTCCGCCGCACCACGGTGCTCGGTCACTATGACGACAACTACCTCGTCGCGGTGGAGCGCCGGACGAACCACCTGGGCGCCGCGGCCCCCGCCGAGATGGCGCGCGAGCGGGTCTGGCGCATCCGGGCCAAGCGGGTGGTGCTGGCGACCGGCGGTCACGAGCGGTTCGTCGCCTTCGCCGGGAACGACCTGCCTGGCGTGATGCTGGCCGGCGCGGCCCGCACGTACGCGAACCGGTACCGGGTCCTGCCCGGGCGCCGGGCGGTGGTGTTCACCACCAACGACAGCGCGTACGCCGCGGCGCTCGACCTCGCCGACGCCGGGGTGGAGATCGCCGCGATCGCCGACGTACGGCAGGCCCCCGGCGAGGCGTGGGCGGCGCGCTGCGCCGAGCGCGGGATCGAGGTCCTGACCGGCCACGTGGTCACCGCCGCCAAGGGCGAGGGCGAGGTGTCCTCGGCCGAGGTCGCTCCGCGAGAGGGTGGCCAGACCCGGGAGATCCCCGCCGACCTGCTGCTCGTGTCCGGCGGCTGGACGCCGGTGGTGCACCTGTTCAGCCAGTCGGGCGGCACGCTGCGCTACGACGAGGAGTTGGGCGCGTTCACGCCCGGCGAGTCCCGCCAGGCGGTCGAGGCCGCCGGCTTCGCCCGGGGCGTGACGACGCTGCGCGGCTGCCTGGAGGACGGCGCCGAGGCGGGCCGCCGCGCGCTGTCGGCCGCCGGGTTCGCGGTGCCGTCCGGGACGGCTGTGCCGTCCACACCAGTTGTGCCGGCCGCCGGCGAGGAGCCTCCCGCCGCGCCCGCCGAGCACCTGTGGCTCGTCGAGGCCCCAGGAGACGACGGTGACTACGGTGCGCACTTCGTGGACCTGCAACGGGACGTGACCGTGGCGGAGGTGCTGCGCGCGGTCGGCGCCGGCCTCGGCTCGGTCGAGCACGTCAAGCGCTACACCACGGCGGGCACGGCGCACGACCAGGGCAAGACGTCCGGGCTGCTGACCGGCGGCGTCGTGGCGCACGCCCTCGGCGTCGACGTCGCCGAGCTCGGGACCACGACGTTCCGCGCGCCGTACACGCCGGTCTCGTTCGCCGCGCTGGCGGGCCGGGACCGGGGGCCGCTGCACGACCCGGTCCGCGTCACCGCGCCGCACGAGTGGCACGTTGCGCGCGGGGCGCTGTTCGAGAACGTCGGGCAGTGGAAGCGGCCCTGGTACTACCCCCGGCCGGGTGAGGACATGGAGGCCGCCGTGCTGCGCGAGTGCCGGGCGGCGCGCGAGGACGTGGCGGCGATGGACGCCTCCACGCTCGGGAAGATCGACGTGGTCGGTCCCGACGCGGCCGTGCTCCTCGACCGGCTCTACACGAACATGATGAGCACGCTCAAGGTCGGGTTCATCCGCTACGGCGTGATGTGCCGCGCCGACGGCATGGTCTTCGACGACGGCACCGTCATCCGCCTGGCGGACGACCGCTTCCTCGTCACCACGACCACCGGCAACGCGGCGGCGGTGCTCGACTGGATGGAGGAGTGGCTGCAGACCGAGTGGCCGGACCTGCGGGTGCACTGCACCTCGGTCACCGAGCAGTGGGCGACCGTGGCGCTCGTCGGGCCGCGCTCCCGCGAGGTGCTGGCGCGGCTCGCCCCGGGTCTGGCGGTGGACAACGACAGCTTCCCGTTCATGACCTGGCGGGACGCCGAGGTCGCCGGGATCGGGGCGCGGGTCTGCCGGATCAGCTTCTCCGGCGAACTGGCCTACGAGATCAACGTGCCCTCCTGGTACGGCCTCGCCCTGTGGGAGGCGGTCATGGCGTCCGGCGAGGTCACGCCGTACGGGACCGAGACCATGCACGTCCTGCGCGCCGAGAAGGGGTTCCCCATCGTCGGCCAGGACACCGACGGCACGGTCACCCCGCAGGACCTCGGCATGGAGTGGGTCGTCTCCAAGAAGAAGGCCGACTTCGTCGGCAAGCGGTCCTTCGCCCGGGCCGACACCTCCAGGCCTGACCGCAAGCACCTGGTCGGCCTGCTGCCCGAGGACCCCGCCGTGCTGCTGCCCGAGGGCGCCCACCTCGTGGAGACGTCGTCGCTGCCCGAGCCTCCGGTGCCGACGCTCGGCTTCGTCACCTCCAGCTACCGCAGCGCCGCGCTCGGCCGTACGTTCGCGCTAGCGCTGGTGAGCGGCGGGCGCGAACGGACCGGCGAACGGCTGTACGCGCCGGTCGGCGCGGACCTGGTGCCCGTCACCGTGACCTCCCACGTCCTGTACGACCCGGAAGGAGCGCGCCGCGATGGCTGAACGCAGGAGTCCGGCCGCGGCGTTCGCGGCGAGGTTCGAGGCGGCGAGCGCGGGCGGCGGCCTGCGCCTGGCCGAGGCCCCCTTCCTGACCCAGATCGACCTCCGGGTGGAGCCCAAGAGCCCGGCGGCCGAGCAAATCGGGACCGCGATCGGCGTGCCGCTGCCGTTGGAGCCGGGCACGGCTGTGCGCGGCGGGGACCTGACCGTGCTGTGGCTGGGGCCGGACGAGTGGCTGGTGCTCGGCCCGGACGGCGCCGCCCCGGAACTGGTGGAGCGGCTCACCGAGGCGGCGGCCGGCGAGCACGTGTCGGTCGTCGACGTGTCGGCGCAGCGCACCACCCTGGTGGTCGCCGGGGAGCGGGCGCGGGACGTGCTGGCCCACGGCTGCGCCCTGGACCTGCATCCCCGGGTGTTCGGCCCGGGCCGGTGCGCCCAGACCACGCTCGCCAGGGCGGGCGTCGTCCTGGTCGCGGACGAGGACGGCTTCCGGGTGCTGATCCGCTCGTCCTTCGCCGCGTACGTCGCGGAGTGGCTGCTCGACGCGTCCGTCGAGTACGTCACGCCCCCGGCCGGGGAGGCCGCCCCGGCCTGACGACGGGTGGTTGTCCAGCCGGTGAGGCACGTGACATACCATCGAGGGCGCTCGTAAGGAGGGCCGTCCGCACCCCGGTGGGAGATCATGTTCCGCACGCTGATGAAGTCGAAGATCCATCGCGCCACCGTCACGCAGGCCGATCTGCACTACGTCGGCTCGGTGACGATCGACGCGGACCTGATGGCCGAGGCCGACCTCGTCGAGGGTGAGAAGGTCGACATCGTCGACATCGACAACGGCAACCGCCTGTCCACGTACGTCATCGAGGGCCCGGCGGGCTCCGGCGTCATCGGCATCAACGGCGCCGCCGCCCGCCTCATCTCGGTCGGCGACCTCGTGATCATCATCGCGTACGCGCTGGTCGCCGAGGAGGAGGTCAAGGCGCTGAAGCCGCGCGTCGTCTTCGTCGACCGCGACAACAGGCCGCTGCACGTGGGCGACGACCCCGCCGCCGTCCCCGACGGCATGGGCCTGGTCCCCGGCGACCTCGCCCCGCCCGCCCTTCCCTGACCCGCCCGCCGCGTCCTGACCCGCCCGCCGCGTCCTGACCCGCCCGTAGGCCGGGCGGGCCCGAAGGCGAACGCCGGTGGGCGGGCCCGCGGACACCGTGCAGAATAAAAGCCATATCTCTGGTGAAATGGACAAATAGTCAACGGTGCGGGCGGCGTGGCCGGAAAGATCTGAATATCGGAGCGAATGCTGCCTTGACTTGCGCGTGACCAGCGGTTCTCATGAAATTGGAATCGCCGGAAGAGAGGAACGCGTCATGGCCGGGGAAGACGACAAAGTCAGCATAGAAGTCTCGGGCGAGGAGCTGCGTGCTCTTTCCATGGACAATCTCCGTGAACTGCAGGACCGGTTCGGGCTCGAAATCTCCATCCACAGCACCCGCAAAGCGGTCGACACCATCCTGCGCGACATCGGCCGCGAGGGCGTCGGGCTGACCGCGGAGTTCACCCGCGGGTTCGACCGCACGTCGCCCGGCTACGACCGCTACTACAACCGGGACATCCCCACCTCGCTCCCGGCCGAGGACATCGTCCTGCCGCCCGTGCAGCCCTGAGCCCGGCATGCCGACGGAGACGGCCGGGGGACGGATCGTCCCCGACTACCTGCTGCTCAAGCTGGCCAGCCGGTGCAACATCAATTGCGATTACTGCTACTGGTTCCGCGACTCGTCGGTTTACGAACGACCGCCGCTCCTCACGGAGGAAGCGGAGCGGGCATTGCTGCGCCGGCTGGCCGAGCACATCACCGAATACAAGCTGCGGCGTTTCTCGATCCTTTTCCACGGAGGTGAGCCGCTGCTTTTCGGGAAGCGTCGGTCCACAGCGTTGTTCGAGGCGTTGCGGGAACTGGAGTACGACACCGGAATCCAGTTGAAGCTCAGTATGACCACCAACGGCCTGCTGCTGGACGACGAATGGGCGCGGATCCTGTGCGAGAACGAGATCCACGTCACGATCAGCATCGACGGCCCGCCGCAGGTGCACGACCTGCGGCGCAGGGACTTCCGCGGCTTCGGGACGCATGCGGCGGTGCTGCGCGCCTTCGACGTGATGCGCCGGCACGGCGTCTCACCCGGCGCCCTGGCGGTCTGCGATCCCGCCAGCGATCCGGCGGCCGTCCTGCACTACTTCCTCGGCGACCTCGAGGCCGACGTGGACATCCTGGTCCCCGACGCCACCCATGAGGACACGCCCGCCTCGATCGCGCCGTTCTACTGCGGCCTGTTCGACGTCTGGTACGACGAGTACGCCGACCGCGGCGTCACCGTGCGCTTCCTGTCCAGCCTGGTCAAGGGCCTACTCGGGATGTCCAGCAGGTCGGAGTCGATCGGGTATGGCCAGATCACGACGATGACGATGCTGACCGACGGCGGCCTGGAGGCGCTGGACGTGCTGCGCACCTCCCGGCAGGCGATCACGAAGAGCGCGCTGAACGTCATCCACGATCCGCTGGTGGCCATCAACGACGACCCCATGTGGCAGGAGATCCGCCACGCCTCGACCAACCTGGCCGACGTGTGCCGGCGGTGCGCCTACCGGTTCGCCTGCGGCGGCGGTCACATCGCCTCGCGCTGGTCGCCGGATCGGCGTTACGACAATCCCAGTGTCTACTGCGATGACTACAAGGTGATCCTCGGCCATATCTGGAGGCGCATGGGCCCCGATCTGCACGTGCAGTTGAAGGACCACAGCCGGGTGCCGTTGCTGGAAGTGATCAGATGACCGGACTGCTGCTCGACGGGACCGAGGTGCGGACCGATCCCTTCCTCCACGCCACCGTCGCCCGGGTTTTCGCCGACGAGCTCGCCAAGGCGCTCACCCGAGAACTGCTCAGCCTGCGGCAGTGGAACCTGCATCGCGGCCGTTTCTTCGAGCAGTACGAGAGCGACCTGCTGCGGCACCGCCCCACGCGCGGCCTGCTCGGCCCGGACCTGATCGACCGGCTGCGGGAGTGGGCCGCCGATCTGCTGACGGTGGACCTGACCGACCGGGTGCAGGTCGTCGCCCACCGGCTCGTGGCGGGCCAGGGCATAGGACTGCACAACGACGCCCCGGACGCCGATGACGAGACGCACCGCCTGGTGGTCCACCTGGGCACCGGGTATCAGGACGACCACGGCGGGCACCTGGTGCTGTTCAGCGAGCCGAGCATCGAGGCGGTCGACCGGGTGCTGCGCCCGCTGCCGAACACGGGCATGATCTTCGCTGCCTCGGACGACTCCTTCCACGCGGTCACTCCGGTGCGGGAAGGCGCCCGCTACTCGGTCGTCTTCTCCTTCTGGCAGCGCCGCGACGACCATCCGCACGTGGGCGCCGAACAGATCGCGCATTCCGGGGGCACCCTGGCACAGCACCTTGAGGGCGTTCACGACCTGCTGCGGTGCTGGGGTGCGCCGGAACCGGTCTGCGTCGCCGGTCACCTGCACAGCGTCTACGGGACCGAGCACTTCACGATCGAGGCGGAGGGCGACCCGGCCCGTCGCGACCGGGTCCGCGCCGCGGTGGGGGCCGAGGCGGAACGGCTCGTCTGGCTGTTCTCCGTCTGCTCACGGGCGTCGTTGCCGCAGGCCGCGCTCGGCGCGGACCTGTACGACCACCGCGACGGCAGCGTGGTGCCCGCGACCGGCGACGAACGACGCGCTCTTCTGCTCATCGACCTGGCCGACACCGTCGAACAACTCCCCCGAGTGCCGATCGACGAGGACGGCCTGCATGCGGAGCGGGCACGGTACGAACCCGTCGCCCATCTGCTCCCCGCGCAGGCTGTGGCCGCTCTCGACACCGCTGTCGGCCAGGCGATCGCCGCCCGCAGGCCGGCGCCGTGAGAAGGGCATTGGTCGACGTCCTCGGCGGCGGCACGGCCGACGCCGCGGTGCGTGCGCTGACCGCCGTACACGAAGACCGGGTGCCCCTTCTGGAGCGTGCCTGGGACAGCAGAGCCACCGCCCATCTGCTTCCCGCGCTTCCGCCCGGCGCCGCCTGCGACCCCGATCTCTCCACGGTGAGCCGGGAGCTTCTGGGCTGTCCCGTGCGACGATTGCCGCTGCTCAGTGCCTGGCGCCCGCCCGGACCCGGCCGGCCGGCGTGCATGGTCGCGGCGAGCCACTCTTGGGCGGCCGTCGCCTTCGCGCGGGCCGCACGTCTCGATCCCCGGCCGGCTCATCTCGTGCACATCGACGCGCACGACGACTTCGCACCACCCCCGCCCGGCCGGCTGCCCCCTCTGCGTGACCCCGCCGCCGTCGCCGGCTGGGTGGTCGCCGGCCGGTTCGGCATCGGCAGCTTCATCAGGCCGTTCACCGACGCCGGGATCGTCCGCACCGTCCGGCAGGTGCAGCGCCCGTCGCTGTGCGTCCCACCGGCCCAGGCCGTCGCGGATCCCGGCTGGCTCGACATCGACCTGGACTGCCTGTGCAACGCCTTGGACGACCGCAACCCGGAGCCGCTGATCGGCGAGACCGAGCTGCGCACCCGGCTCGCCGTCATGGCGGGCTACATCCGTGCCGCCTTTCCCGTGCGACCGGCACTGGTGACCGTCGCCCTCTCCCCGGGTTTCTTCCCGGCGGCGTTGTGGCGGGCGGCGCTGACCGGGTTGCAGGAGACGCTCGCCGAGCAGTGGCCGGCCCTGCGCCTGCCGTTCGCGCACTCGTGACGGCCGTCTCGGCGGACGTCTCACGCCGGGCGTGGGCAGCGCGGGTGTCAGAGGAGGGTCATCTGGCCGGAGCCCGCGAGGGGGTCGCGGTGCTTGCGCAGATGCCGCCACTGGGGCAGGTCGTCGAGGTAGGACCACGACAGACGGTGGTGGGGCGTCGGGCCCGTCTCCGCCAGCGCCCGCTGGTGGACGGGGGAGGGATAGCCCGCGTTGGCGGCGAAGCCGTACGCCGGGTGCTCCTCGCCGATCTCCGCCATCAGCCGGTCGCGGTGGACCTTGGCCAGCACCGACGCGGCGGCCACCGACACCGAGCGCTGGTCGGCCTTGACCTCGCACCGCACCCGCCACGGCCGGCCGAGGAAGTCGTGCGCGCCGTCGAGGAGCACCACGTCGGGCCGTAGCGGCAGGGCCTCCAGCGCGCGGCACGCGGCCCGGCGCAGCGCCTCGGTCATGCCGACCTCGTCGATCTCCTCCGGGCCCGACTCGCCGTACGCGTGACAGGTGAGCCAGCCGGGCAGGACCACGGCGAACGCCTCACGCTGCGCCGGGCCGAGCAGCTTGGAGTCGGTCAGCCGGACCGTGCGCTCCCCGCGTCCCGGCAGTTCGGGCGGCGGGCCGAAGGCGGTGACGGCGGCGCAGAC
>NZ_JBFAOO010000146.1:0-18405 GCF_040675265.1 Microbispora sp. NPDC049633 | reverse complement strand
CGGACACGTCCGGCGACGCGCCGCCGGCCACCGCGGCGACGAGCGGGTCGCGCTCCACGACACCCTCGCGCACCAGCCGCTGGACGAAGGCCTCGGCGTTGTCGTAGTCGGGCAGGTGCCAGGTGGAACCCTTCAGCCAGAAGGACCTGCGGGTCACATCGGGAATCTCCGCCGAACCGTCCACGAGCCGGCCGGCCGGAAGGTGGGGCATCGACGTGCCGAGAGAGAAGCTGATCCCGAAGAACGTGGCCTCCTCGGGAACGGGGGCCGAGCTCGCCTTCGACTCCGGCCCCTGGACGGACGCGCTCACCTGGCCGCGATGCTCCCAGAAGACCAGATCCCAATGCGCCGTCGCAATCGCCGTCATCTGCTCGACGTCACGGCTGCTGCTCCGCCACACCCGCTCGACGTACGGCGAGTCGGACGACCGGCTCTCGATGTCCAGGCCCATCCGGGTCACCCCCCTCAATCGCCCGTGCGCACCGGGACTCGGCGGGAGACGAACCACCGCCCACCGCGCTCTCGTGGCCGCGCCCGGGAGAAGCTGAACGACACCGTGCACGCGGTGATCAATAGTAGTTATCGGCGCCCGATCAGACGACCTTGTCCTGTCGGTCGGGCACAGGCGCGGCCTCACCGTTCTCACGCTTGTCGCGGGCGCGGAACACCCGCTCGGTCGGATCCGGCGCCCTGTCGTCCAAAAGGCGATCGGTGAGAAGGAAATCGTCCAGTTCGAACTCGGCGGCGTGTTCGCTCTCACTCAGGAAGAAGGTCCCGCCGGCGAGGTCGGGGTCCCACCCATGCGTCATGGCGTAGTCGACGACTCTGCGCACATCCTTCGGCGTCGGGTAGGCGCCGTCGGTCGCGCACCCCCACGGCAGGACGGCCGTGGACAACAGATCCGCCTGGAGTACGCGGCTGTTCTTCCCGGCACCCCAGACGCGGAGGCGGACGCATCGGTGACAGTCACGCTCGCCTGCCACGTGGTTGATCTGCGCCGTCCACGCGAACTCCCGCCCGTCCGCGTGCAGCCTCCGCAACCTCGTCCCCACGGTGCTAACCCACCTCGTCGTTCGATATCGCCGTACGGATGACCAAGAGGAGTATTCGCAGCCCCGGGAGGACTGGCAATCGGATTTCCGGAAGGCCGGACCGGAGCCGGAGGGCGCCCGCCGGACTCACACCGTCACTGGCGCCGCCGAAGAACGGATCACGGCCCGGCCGGGCCGATCCGGGTGTTGCGGATGTGCTCGTAGACGATCGACGTGCGGACGTCGGCGACCTCGGGCCGCTCGGTGAGCTTGTCGATCACGAACGCGTACAGGCTGGCGTTGTCCGGCACGGCGACGTGCACGATGAAGTCCTCCGTGCCGGTCGTCACGTAGACGCCCAGGGTGTCGGGGAGCGCGCTGACCCAGTTGCGGAAGCCCTCGATGTTGCGCCGCGAGGGGGGACGTACGCGGATGGCGATGAGGGCCTGGACCGGACGCCCGATCGCCGCGAGGTCGACGTCGAGGATCGCTCCCCGGATGACGCCGCGCTGCCGGAGCGCCCGCGTACGGTCGAGTGCCGTGGTCGGTGAGACCCCGACCGCGGCGGCGACGTCACGGTTGGTCTTCCGTGCATCCGACTGGAGTTCCGCCAGGATCGCCTTATCAAGTTCGTCCATGCCCGCCGCTGAGCCCCTTCGATCGATACAAGTACGGGTTTGTTGCAGGCTAATCGTACGGATGCCTAGCATCAACGGCGTACGTCCGAACGCATGGATAGGGGAACGGAATGACAGCCGATGAAGGAGCGACAACGGGTGTCGGGTTCGCCCCCGAGGAGATCGACCCGGCCCTCCCGACCCGGGCGGCCCGCCTCAAATGGGTGATCGTGGTCGACGGCGACCTTCCCGCGGGCCGTGCCGTGAACGCCGCCGTCTGCGTGGCCGCGGCGACCTCTACGGCGGTGACCGGGCTCCTCGGTGACGACGCGGTGGACGCCGACGGCGGTGCGCACCCGGGCCTGCCCTGGGCAGGGTGCTCGGTGCTGGCCGCGGACGCCGCCACGCTCCGTGCCATCCGTGCCAAGGCGGCGGCGTCCGCCGGATGCTTCGTGGCGGACATGCCCGCCGCGGCCCAGCACACGCGGGTCTACGCCGACTACCTCGCCACGATGAAGGAGACCGCGGCCGGCGACGTCGATTACTACGCGGTCAGCGTGGTCGGGCCGCGCAACCGGGTGGACAAGATCGTGGGAAAGCTGCCCCTGATGCCGTGACCCGGCATTCCGGCATCCCGGCATTCCGGCATCCCGGGTATTCCGCTGACGGTCAGGAGCCGGGCGAGCGCAGGTGGCGGGTGTCCACCCGGTGCCCCGCCTCCTCCAGGACGGCGACCGCCTCCTTGATCCTCGGCTCGGGCACGAGGACCAGGTCGGCGTGGAAGGTCGAGGCGACGAACACCGGGATGGCCGACTCGGCCAGGGGGCCGACGATGGCCGCGAGCATGCCCGGGACGTCCAGGTCGTGTCCCGTTCCCCCGCCGTACAGGCCGATCCACCGATCGCCGGACCCCGTCGGCCAGGCCTCGCGGATGACCGTGAGGCCCTCCGGGGCGCGGACGAGCGCGATCCAGTCGTCGTCTTCGGGGAACGTCGCCTGCGGCAGGTGCTGGACGGCGAACACGGACGGCACGATGCCGAGCTGCTGGGCGGCGGGTGAGGTCATGCCTCGTGTGTAGCAGAGCCCCCCGACAGGACACCGACAACAGACCTAGACCTGGGACCACTCGGTGACGGAGGCGACCAGCAGCGGCCCGGCGAAGGAGTCCGCGGTGAGGGTCACCCCGGTGATCCTGGCGGCGAGCGCGAACGCCTTCGGGAGCGCGTCGTCCCACCGCACGTCCCAGGCCGCCTTTCCGGCCGTGGCGGTCAGCGGCAGCCCGACCCTGCGCATCGGCTCCTTCAGCCGATCGGGGTCGCCGCCCCAGCGGTTGACCGACGCGTGCGGCGTGAACGCGGTGACGATCTCGCCGTCCACGGCGTACAGGAAGCTGTGTTCCGCGTAGTCGTGGCGTCCGACGGCCACCGCCTCGCAGCCCTGCGAGAGGCGCGCCAGGTTCTCGCCCAGGGCGGTGTGCCAGCCGCACAACTCGACCGCCACGCTCCACTCGCCGATCCGGGTGACACCGACGTATCCGCCGCCGTAGCCGCCGTCGGTCCCCTCGACGAACTCCGCGACCTCGTCGTCGAGCTCGCCGAAGGTCATCGACCGCACCGGTGCTCCGGCGGGATCGAGACGGTCCGCGACCTCGGCGGGGTCCAGCCCGTGGAAGAACGACACGCAGAAGACGTCGCCCAGCGGGTTGTCCGCGCTTCCGGGCGGGGCCGCCGGCCACCGGAAGCGGGCGAGAGCATCGGCCACGTGAGCCCCCTTGATCGTCTCGCGACGTAGTGGCGCCCACCAGTCGCGTTCCTGTCCACCGACGGCGGACGCCGTCTACGTCAGGAGGATGGCGGCACGAACCTGGAAGCGGCTTGGATCTTGCTTAACGCCACGTCACGGCCCCGGCACGTCACGGCCCCGCCACGTCACGGCCCGGGGACGACCGCCTTCGAGACGAGCCGGCCGCGGGCGAAGCACAGACGGTAGGCGCGGGCGGCATCGGCCTCCACGGTGTAGTACGCACAGTCCTGGGCCTGTGGCGGAGCGGGAGCGCCGTCCGGCGGGCCGTCCCTGGTGAACGCGGGGAGCCGGGACAGCACGTCGCCGCGTGGTTCGCCAACTTTCAGCCGTTCGTACGTCGCGGGGTCGAGGACGGAGAACGACGAGCTGACGAAACTGAGGGGGATCAGGAGCACGAAGATCCCGGTCAGCACGGCCACGGGGATCACGACCGTCTGAACCAGCCGCCGCCGCACCCGCCGCCGGGCGAGGTCGAGCTCCCGCGCCGACGTGGTCGCGGGCGTGCCGGGGCCCGCCGCCCGCGGGTGCCCGTCGTCCGCGCGCACGCCGTCGACGGGCAGTCGGGCGGTGACCTCGAAACCCCCGCCGGGGGCCGGGCCCGCCCGCAGGACGCCGCCGGCCAGCCGCACCCGTTCCGCCAGCCCGACGAGCCCCGAACCACCCGAGGCGACGTCCGGCGGGGCGGCCGCCGGGGCGGGGTCGTTGGCCACGCGGAGCGTGACGACGCCGTCGTCGGACGCGAGAGCGACGCGTACGGTCGCGCCGGGAGCGTGCTTGGCGGCGTTGGTCAGGGACTCCTGGAGCACGCGGCGCACGGCGAGCGAGGTCATCGGAGCCAGGTCGCCGGTGCCGCCCAGGTCCTCGGCGACGATCGGCACGCCGGAGTCGCGGGCGCGCTCGACGAGCGTCTCCACGCTCTCCTCACGCGGCGCCACGTCGGCACCTTCGTCGTCCGTGCGCAGCACGCCGATGATCTCGCGGAGCCGCTCGGTGGCGGCCGCGGCGGCCTCACGCAGTTCGCGTACGGCCGCCTGCTGCCGGGGGTCGAGGCCGGGATCGAGTTCCAGCGCGCCCGCGCGCACCGCGAGCAGCGTCAGATCGTGGCCGAGCGAGTCGTGCATGTCGCCCGCGATGCGCGCCCTCTCCCGCAGACGGGCGCGGTCGGCGACGGCCTGCTGCTCACGCTCCAGCCGGTCGGCGAGCCGCCAGCCCGTGCGGACCAGCTCGATGTGCTGGCGGCGCCATCGGCCGAGCAGCCAGGGTGTGACGACCGAGAGCAGCAACGTGGCGAGCTGTGTCGGCCAGCCCCACAGGTCGCGCAGGACGAGCGCGGACAGCGGCAGCCCGGCGAGTGCGACGACGGCGAAGAACCACAGCGCCGGGCGGGCGCTCGCCATCCGGTGCCCGGCCAGGTAGCCGAAGACCACCAGCGCCGCCCACGTCCAGGGCAGAGGACCGACCATCTGCGCGTCCAGGGCCAGGCTCACCGCCACCGGTACGGCCAGCGCCGCCAGCGGCCACCTGCGACTCACCGCCGTGGCGGCCGCGAACAGCGGGACGGCCACGGCCGCCGCCGCCACCTGCCGCACGTCGCCGCCCATGAGCACGCCATCGTGGACCCCGCTGAGGACACCGCCGAGGGCGCCGTCGCGGACGTCGTCGACGACCGACGCGACCGGCGGCGCGGACACGGCCAGCCAGACACCGAGGTCGAGGAGACGGTACGCGCGCACCGCCTCACGCCCTCCGGTCGAGCGGAGCCTCGGGCACGAGACCCGCCTCGTACGCGAGGATCGCGGCCTGGACCCGGTTGCGGAGGCCGAGACGGGCGAGGATCTGGCTGACGTACCCCTTGACCGTGCCCTCGACGAGGTGCAGGCGCCGGGCGATCTCGGCGTTGGACAGGGCGGCCCCGACCAGCGCGAGCACCTCCCGCTCACGCTCGCCGAGCTCGGCCACCAGAGCGCGGGCGGCGGCCTCCGTGCCGAGCGGGCGCGCACGGAGGCGGGTGATGACCCGCCGCGTGACGGTGGGGGAGAGATAGGCGCCGCCGGCGGCGACGGCGCGGACCCCCGCGATCAGTTCGCGTGGATCGCCCGACTTGAGGAGGAAGCCGGACGCGCCGGAGCCGAGCGCGCTCGTCACGTAGTCGTCCTCGTTGAACGTCGTGAGCATCACGACGGCGACCTCGGGGAGGACGCGGCGCAGCTCGGCGGCGGCCGCCAGGCCGTCGAGGCGCGGCATCCGGACGTCGAGCAGGCAGACGGCGGGACGGTGGCGCAGGGCGAGGTCGACGGCCTCGTGCCCGTCGGCCGCCTCGGCGACGACCTCGATGTCGCCGGCCGTCGCCAGGATGCCCGCGATACCGGCCCGGATCAGTGCCTCGTCGTCCGCCAGCAGGACGCGGATCGTCCCCGGCTCACCGCTGCTCATGCCGGGACGTTACCAACGGCCCGCCGCCGGGACCGTACGGCGTGGACGAGACGGGCGGCCACGACGGCGACGGCGGCCAGCGCTCCGGTGACGGCCCAGACGTACAGCGCGGGCCAGACATAGGTGAACTGGTCCAGCGTGCCCACCCGGTTGAGCACCACCGTGGCCAGTGCCGGCAGCCCGAGGTAGAACGCGACGGGCAGCGCGTACGGCGCCAGCCGCGCGACCATCCGCCACGCGGGCCGGCCGGTGCGACGGCGGGTCCAGCGGGGGGCGCGTACGACCCCGGCCAGGCCAAGACCCAGGTTGAGCAGCGACAACACGCCCAGCCAGGGGTCCACCGACGTCGTGAAGGGCGCGGCGTCCGTGCCGGTCCGTCCCTCGATCAGGTCGACCAGGCCGTCACTGATGATCAGCGCGTCGTCGCCCGAGATCATCCCCGTGTTGGTGACGACCGCGATGCCGTACCCGCTGCCGGGCAGGACGGTCTGTGCGGAGTTGTGCGTGAGCAGCCAGCCGGTGTGCCGCAGCATCGGCGCTCCTCCGGGGGTCCGCTGGGCCGCCCAGCCCATGCCGTAGGTGCTGCCGCCCACACCGGACGGGGTCTGGGTGGACTCGACGAGGTCCCGGGAGACGACGTGGCCGGCGCCGGTCTGCGTGCTGAGCCACCTGGCCAGGTCGTCCGCCGTGCTGACGACGCCGTAGGAGCCGTTGACGAACCACTTCGGGTGCGCGCGCTCGATCACCCGGCCGTACGCGCGGACGTAGCCGGCGGCCGCGCCGGGCAGGTCCTCGGTGGTGTCCACCGTGCGGGTGGACGCCATGCCGAGCGGCGTGAACACCGTGGCGGCCATGAGATCGGCGAACGGCCTGCCCGACACCACCTCGGCCAGCCGTGCCGCGACCGAGTAGTTGGGGTTGTGGTACATCATCCGGGTGCCCGGCGCCGCCGCCAGCGGCGCCGTCCCGAGCATCGCGACGGCGCCCTTGAGATCGTCCGGCGCGGGAAGCGTCATGTCGGGGAAGGTCCGGTCGCTCATGCCCGAGGTCTGCTGGAGCAGCTGCCGTACGGTGATCCGCTGAGCCCGGGGATCGGCCATGGTGAACTCCGGCAGATACCGGCGGACCGGGGCGTCGAGGTCGATCCTGCCCTCGTCGGCCAGGCGCAGCACCGCGAGGGCCGTGAACGACTTGGACAGCGAGGCGAGCGGCATCGGGGTGTCCTTGGTGATCGCCTCGCCGCCGGCCGTGTGGCCGTGGCCGGCGGCGTACACGACCCGGTCGCCCTTGACGACCGTCACCACCGCGCCGGGCAGGTCCGTTCGCCTGATGTAGTCGCGCACGTACCGGTCGACGGACTCCGTGGTCAGGCCGGGCTGTCCGGCCGGGCCCGTCGTCCGCGTCGCGGTGTCCACCGTCGTCGCCGTCGTCGTCCCCGTTGTCGTCCCGGTCGCGGCGTTCGCCGTCGTCCCCGTCATGAGCAGCAGCACACCGGCCAGGCCGGCGGTCGCGGCGATCCTGCGCATCCGCACCGTGTTTCCCTTCCGAGCTTTCCGTTCGGCGGGTAACGACGGTAAGAGCGGACGGAGGGGCGGCACAGCGGGCGATCGGGAGGTCCTCACCTGACTTTCGTCAGGTCCTGGACCGGGCGAGTCAGCGGCGGCCGAACCACCGGAGGAAGGAGCGCTTCGCACGCCTCTCCGGAGCAGCCGCGGGGGCGGGCTTCCTCTCGGCGGCCGGATGCAGGGCCCGCCACTCGGCGGCGATCTCGTCCACGTCGATGAGCGGCTGCACGACGGGCGGACCGGACAGGGGCCGCCGGTAGCTGTCGCGGATCTTGACGTTCATCTCCTCGGCGAGCCGGCGCGCCTCGGCCTCGGTGCGCGCGCCGAGCGCCTCCGCCCTCGCCTCCTCGGCCTCCTTGCGCAGCGCCAGCGTCCCCGGCAGCGGGAACGACAGGTTCTCCGCCCGCATCTTCTGCTTGATCCACCACATGTCGTCGTGCGGCTTGCCCTGGCCGGGGATGGGCTTGCCGGCGCCCGGCAGATCGTCGAACTCGCCACGCTCGGTGGCCTCGCGGATCTGCCGGTCGATCCACGACTCGAAGCTCACTCCGAGGGGCTTGCGTTCGGTCACGGCCTCACCTCGCAACGACGCGGTCGGCATCCTCCTGCGAGGATAACTTTCCACCGTGATCGGCCAGGGCAGGGGGACAAGGCAGGGGCAGATCAGGGGGCCCGCAGCAGGTCGATCACCCCCGTGGTGCCCTCGTCGGCATGGCCGTCCGCGAGCCGCCGCTCCATCAGGGTCATGAACGGCGTGAGCAGCTCGGGGCTGACCTTCTGCTCCTCCGCCGTCCGCAGCATCGTCGCGTTGCCCCGGACCATCATGGCCAGGTTGGACGTGACGTCCTTCGTGTAGTCGCCGCTGTCCAAGTGGTCGGCGACGCCGTACGCGTACGGGGCCATCGCCGTCAGCCAGCCCACGACGAGGTCGGCGAAGCCCTTCGGGGGGATCTCCTCGCGGACGAGCGCGAAGGCGTGCGCCACCCCCGCGAACATGCCCGTCATCGCGCTCAGCAGCGCCACGTCGTGGAGGGCGGCGAGCCCGGGGTCCTCGCCGGTGTAGACGGTGCCGGCGGGTACGGCCAGCGTGCCCGCGTGGGCCTCGAACACCTCGCGGGAGCCGCTGTAGAAGACGTAGGCGCCGGAGCCCGCCGCGCCGATCATGGGCGGGACCGCCATGACGCCGCCGTCCAGGAAGCGTGCGCCGCGCTCCCCGGCCCACCGCGCGCGGGCCCGGGCCTCCTCCGGGGTGCCGGTGGTCAGGTCGACCAGGTCCTTGCCGGACAGGTCGGCGTCGGCGAGGGCCTCGCCGACCGAGGCGTGGTCGAGCAGGCAGACGACCACGAGATCGCTCGCCGCCACGGCCTCGGCGGCGGTCGCGGCGACACGGGCGCCCGGCAGCGCCTCGGCCCTCCCCGGGGTGCGGTTCCAGACGGTCAGGGGGTGCCCGGCGGCGAGCCAGGCGCGGGCGAGCGCGCCGCCCATCGCGCCCAGCCCGAGGAGGGACAGCGGAGACTTCTCAGCGTTGTGGGTCATGCCGATTAGGCTGGTCACGAGCCCCGAGCCGATCAAGTACGCACTTCCAAGTGGGTGCTTACCCCGGGGTGAGCGAGCAGCCAGGAGGGGGTGGGGCATGCGGACCGCACGGCGTCCCGGAGCGTCCGGATGCGGCATCGACGCCGCGATGGAGGTGATCGGCGGGAAGTGGAAGAGCTCGATCCTCTGGGCGCTGAACGAGCGCGCGTGCCGTTTCGGCGAGCTGCGCAGGATGCTCCCCGGCGTGACCGAGAAGGTGCTCGCCTCGCACCTGCGGGAGATGGAGGCCGACGGCATCGTGCACCGCGAGGTCTACGACGAGGTGCCGCCGCGCGTCGAATACTCCCTGACCCCGCTCGGCGTCGCGCTGAACGAGGCACTGGCGCCGCTCGGCGAGTGGGGACGGGAGCACCTCCTCGGCGGACAGGCCGATCACCACGTCGCCGCCACCTGAGACGCCGATGGGCGGCCCGGGGCTCAGGGTGTGGTCTCGTGGCCAGGCTGTCCGGGTGTGCGCCGCTGCTGTTTCAGCTCGGCCTCGTAGAGGTGCCGGATGCCTCCGGCCAGCTCGTTGCGGGCCTGACGTTCCAGCTCCTGGAAGGTCGCGTAGTAGCCGTCGTCGTACTCCTCGACGATCTGGAAGGTCCAGCGGCCCTGGATGACGTTGCGGCCGATCAGCTCGCGCTCGATCCGGTCGGCCCACTTGTCGTGCCCGGCCTGCCGCAGCAGCCGTACGGCGTTGTCGAGCTCGAAGTCCGCCGTCCCGGTGAGCTGGTGGAAGGCGTACAGATGGCCTCTGACCCGGTGGATGGTCTCCAACGCCTTGCTGAGCCTGCCCAGCGCGTCGACGGTGACGTCGTCGAGCCCTTCGGGACGGCGGTGATCGGAATCGGGCAGGCCGGCGGGTTCCTCGCGTTCGGTCATGTCCCCACCGCTACCCCAGGTGAGGGCACCTCTACCGGCGCGGATACGGCCGGGGACGATCAACCGGCGGGGCTGCCCGAGACGGACGGTTCGGCGGACGAGCGGATCGTGGCCAGCGCGCGTTTGAGGTCCCGCGACGACAGCACGAGCTTGTACATGATGGCGGCCTCGAACAACAGCAGCAGGCCGGCCGCGCCGATCGTGACCGGGATGACCGCGCCGGTCAGCGGGCCGATGATGAACACGGCCATCTGGAACTCGATGCCGCTGACCAGGTGCGTGCGGATGCGGTGCTCACGCAGCCACTCGCGCAGGCCGGGATACCAGGAGAAGCGGTCGCGGAACTCCTGCTGCAGGTCCACGGCGTCCGTCAGGCGGATCCTGATCTCGTCGGGGTCGTTGTCGAGGTCGTCGTGCGACAGGGACGCCGGCAGTGCGACCGGACCGCCGCCCGCCGACTCCTCGTAGGCCTGTCGCAGCGCCCGGCGCATCTGGCGGCGGACCTTCGCGATCTGCAGGGCGTCGACGTAACGCAGCATGTCGAGGAACACCACGGCGATGCCGAGGGCCGGGTAGACGTCCTGCCCCGTCGCGTCGTACTGCCCCCACATCAGGGCGGCCGTGCAGGCCAGCACGCGGATGCGGTCGAAGACGTAGTCGAGCCAGCCGCCGAGGACCGTCCCCGTCCCCTTGAGCCGCGCGATCTTCCCGTCCATGCAGTCGAGGACGAAGCTCACGTGATAGAGGACGGCCCCGGCGACCAGCCACGGCCACTCGGCCCGCAGGAAGCACCAGGCCGAGCCCAGACCGAGCACGAAGGCGCCCCAGGTGATCTGGTTCGGGGTGACGGACGTGCGGTTGGCGGTCGTCACCACCAGCCTGCCGGCCAGGGGATCCACCAGGAAAACGGTCCACCAGGCGTCGCGTGCCTTGTATGTCCGAGAGCGTACGTCATGCAGTGTGAACGTCATTTGGGGGGCTTTCTCATCTATGGAAGATTTGCGGGAAAACGTCAGAAGTCGTCATCCAGATCTTCCGTTTCGTCCGAGTCGTCATCCTGGTCGAGCGCGTGTAAGTCGTCGCCCAGATGCAGATCATCGGCGTCGAGCAGCGTCGCCATGTGCTGGAGAAGCATCTTAAGCATTTGTATGCCCTTTGCCCGGCGTTTGTTGTTCCACTGCTCATCAAAGCATCGCCCGGCGACCCCCGTCGACTTTTTCCACAGGCCATCGGCGTATGAGGAAATAGCTATAAAAAGCAAATTCCGGCTTTTTCGGTATTTCTACGTTCGCCGTACGGCTCAGGCGACGGCGCGGGCGAGATCCGAGAGCCACCGCTCGTGGTTCGCCCTGAGCATCGGCTCCCGGTAGAAGAGCGGCAGCAGCGGGCCGGCGAGCGACTCCTCGACGGTGATCCTGGTGCCCCCGTCCTCCAGCGACTCCAGGACGTGCCGGTCCACCGCTCTGTAGCGGCCGAGGAAGGTGCCCGTCCAGGTGAGTTCCCGTGCCGGTTCGACCACGGCGAACCGTGACCGCAGGGGCACGCCGTTCAGCCTCCACCGGAAGGACGCGCCGGGACGCACCTCGCCGAGTTCGGTGATCCGGATGCGGGAGGCCCATGACGGCCACGCCCGCAGGTCGGCCATGACCTCCCAGACGCGGTCGGCGGCCACGTCCACGACCAGGTGGGAGGAGGAGATCAGCTGGGCGTCGGGGTCGACGCGTCCCCGTGCGGCGTACTCCTCGTGCAGGACGGCGGGGGACGGGCCCGAATAGAGCAGCGACACGGACGTCTCCAATCGAGATATGTGCTCTTTAGTGAGAGCGATGCTCTCTCTGGCGCGCGTGTCTGTCAAGAGCAGTGCTCTCTGAACCCGTGACATGGGGGGAAGCATTCGGGCGTCAGAGGCGTCGCCGGCGGAGCTCCGGAGGAAATGGCGTCGACGTGGCCGTCGCCGGTCGCCTAGGGTGCGGGCCATGACGCACAGCTCCGGTATGCGCCAGTGCGACTGCGGCGCCGCCGCCGGTCCGCTGGGCGAGTGCGTGGACTACTACTACGCGATCCTGGCCGAGGAACAGGCCGATCCCCGGATGTACCAGTGGCACGCGGTCGTGGTCTGCGCGTATCTCCTGCAGCACCCTTCGCGGGGCCACGAGAAACACCTCGACGTGCAGTTCCGCATGCTGCAGCTCTATCTGGACAAGGGCCTCGACGCGCTGCTGCGCGTGGCGGCGCATCAGGTGGCGCGCAACAAGCACGGGGTGCGGTCGGGCTACGACATGGCGCCTTTCGCGGCGTACGCCCCGCTCCCGCAGGGCGTGTCCCCCGGGCCCTTCCGCGCGGGCTTCTCCGGGATGCCGTGCGGGGACGGCAGCTTCGTGTCCGACGGGCACGCGGCGTACGGCGGGCGCATACAGACCATCGCCGAAGCGACCGTGGAGTCCTGGACGACCCGCACGGCCTGAGTCTCGACGGAGAAAGCACGCGGCGCTCCCACCCGGGGTCGTACGGACCGGGGGTGGAAGCGCCGTGGAGAGCGGACGGCCTATCCCTGCAGGGCGTCCTCGGCGGCCGTCGGGGAGGCCGAGGGCGTGGGAGTAGCGGAGGCCGACGCCGAGCCGGCCGGCAGCGCGCTGCCGCGCTTCCACTGGTTCCAGCTCAGCTGCCAGTAGCTCCAGCCGTTACGCCAGTCGAGCTTGCGCTTGGTGCCGGTGACCTGGATGACGTCACCGCGCTGGCTGATGCCGTAGAACCACTTGGCCCCCGCGGGGGTGGCGCGCACGCACCCGTGGCTCTGGTTCGACTTGCCCAGGAACTGGTAGTCGCCCGCGCTCTGGTGGACGTACTCGCCGCTGTCGGAGATCCGGACCGCCCAGGGGATCTCCAGCTTGTAGTAGAGCGGGTCCTTGGGGTCGGTGACGCCGAGCCAGGACGAGGTCATCGTCTCGACCCGCTTCTTGCCCATCGCGAGGTGCACGCCGGTGGTCGTGAGGTAGACGTCGACGCCGCCCCGCCGCAGGCCGCCGCGGCCCGCGCTGATCGGGATGGTCTTGGCGAGCTTCCCGTCGCGGCGCACCTTCATCACGTGCCTCTTGGTGTCGACCACCGAGATGTTGGCGGTGCCGACGGCGAAGCGGCGCGAGACGTCCTTGGCGGCCTGGTTGCCGGGGATCTGGCTCAGCCTGGCGGTGAACAGGACCTTCTGGTGCGGCTTCCAGTAGGTCTTGGTGCGATAGACGACCTTGCGGTCGGAGACCCAGCGCCACGCGCCCTCGGCCGGCTTCTCGGCCTGGACCTGCAGCACGGCTTCGGCGGCCGCCCGGTCGCGGACCGTCCGGTCGAAGGTGACGATGATCGGGAAACCGACGCCGACCCGCTCGACCTTCTCACCCATGGGGGTGATGTCGGCGATGCCGAGCTTCGGCTTGCCCGCCTTGCGTACCGTCCCGGACGCGGCGTGCGGGGCGCTCGCCGCCGTCGCCGTGGACGCGTCCCGGGTGGCCTGAGCGGCCGGAGCCTGAGTGGCGGTACCGGCCGCACCAGTGACTGATGCGGCGGGAGTGGGTGTGCCTCCCGCCGAGCAGGCCGTAGCGACGGCGATGGCGGCGACGGAGAGTGTGACGTGGGCCGCCCGCCGGAGGGTGTTCACGGTCTACTCCTCATAGGGGTGTTTCACAGCGGTTTGCACTGACTTGGAACGTGTGAAACCGCTGTTTTGTGCGACCGATTCCGTAACGATCATGTAACGCCGGGCTGGGCGATACTGTCGGCGCATGCGTTCCCATCGAGGCAGCCGTGGCTGACCGTCCGTACGGGAGGCCCGCCGCGCCGACCGACAGCACGATCGACTCCGAGGACTGGGACGGCCGCGACCTGTCGGGGGAGAGCCACCGCAACGTCGCCTTCGTCCGGGTGGACATGACCGAGGCGTCGGGCCGGGGCGCGGAGTTCTTCGAGTGCACCTTCCGCGACGTCCGGTTCAACGTCTCGGAGCACACCGACTCCGCGTTCGTGAACTGCACGTTCGTGAGGTGCTCGTTCTTCGACGCCGCCTTCACCGGCTGCAAGCTCGTCGGCAGCGTGTTCGACGGCTGCACCTACGACCTGCTCAAGGTCGAGGGCGGCGACTGGTCGTTCACCGGCCTGCCGGGGGCCGACCTGCGCCGCGCCTCGTTCGTGGACGTGCGCATGCGGGAGGCCGACCTGACCGGCGCGCGGTGCGCGGGAGCGACGATCCGCGGGACCGACCTGTCCGGCGCCTGGCTGCACCGGGCCGACTTCTCCCGCTGCGACCTGCGCGGCAGCGACCTGTCCTCGCTCGACCCGCGTACGGCCGAGATCGCGGGCGCGGTCATCGACGTGCCGCAGGCCGTCACGATCGCCACCGCGCTCGGCCTCGACGTCCGGTAGCCGCCGCTGCGCCATCCGGTCCCGGTTTCTGCCCTCGGACCCGCCGCGGCGCCCCTGCCGTACGATCGGCCGCGTGCTGCTGATGAGGTTGGACGCCTATCCCGATGGGCCGGGAGTTCCCGCGCGGGACGAGGAGGAGGCGCTGCGGGTCGCCGCCGCGGCCTTCCCCGGCGCGGACCCCGTCGTCGCGGTGGACGAGCAGGCCCCCGGCGCGCCCCTCCGGTTCCTGCGCAGGGACGTCACCGGGGCGTTCGTGGCGGTCCAGGCGCGTCCCCCGATCGCCGATGCCCTCGGGCTGCTGCCGCACCCCGAGGGCGGGTGGTATCGCGAGACGTGGCGGGCGGCGGCCACCGTCGAACCTCCCGGGTACGGCGGCGCGCGGGCGACCGCGACGGGCATCTACTTCCTGCTGGAGCCGGGCGAGGAGTCCGTCTGGCACGCCGTGCGGTCGGACGAGGTCTGGCTGTGGCACCGGGGCGGGCCGCTGACGCTCGTGCTCGGCGGCGCCGGTGAGCGGCCCGGCCGGGAGGACGTGGTCGTTCTGGGCCCTGATGTGGAGAACGGGCAGGTCCCTCAGGCGGTGGTGCCCGCGGGCACCTGGCAGGCGGCCCGTCCGGCGGGGACGGAGGGCGTGCTGGTGAGCTGCGTCGTGTCCCCCGGCTTCGACTTCGCCGACTTCACCGCGCTGTAGGCCGGCCGTCCCGTCGCTCAGGCGGTGGCGCCGGGGGCTGCTCGGCCGTCGTATACGGATAGTCGAGGAAGCCGGGTGATAACCGTACGCGCGCACGGGTAGAGCGAGCACGGGCAGAGCGAGCACGGGAGGGGACCGGGGTGCGGGACAGGGATCGCTGGGTGCTGACCGACGGAGAGTGGACGGCGAGCGCGAGCGAGCGGGACCGCACGGTCGCCGACCCGGCGACGGGGGAGCCGGTGGGCGACTTCCCCGCGGGGTGCGTCGAGGACGTGGAACGGGCGGTCGACTCGGCCCGCCGTGCCCAGCCCGCCTGGGCCCGTACGGCTCCCGCCGAGCGGGCGGCCCGCCTGCACCGCATGGCCGACCGGATCGAGGCCCGCGCGGACGAGCTGGCCGAGCTGGTGACCAGGGAGATGGGCAAGCCGATCGGCGACAGCCGCGGCGGCGTGGAGGCGGGGATCGGCACGCTGCGGCAGTACGCCGAGCTGGGGCCGCTGCACCGGGGGCGGAGCCTGCAGGGCGGGTGGAACGCCACCGACCTGATGGTGCACGAGCCGCGCGGGGTCGTCGCGGTGATCACGCCGTGGAACGACCCGGTGGCCATCGCCTGCGGGCTCGTCGGCGCGGCCGTGGTGACCGGCAACGCGGTCGTGCACAAGCCGTCGGAGCGTACGCCGCACACCGGGGCGCTGCTCGCGGAGCTGATGGCGGCGGAGCTGCCGCCGGGCGTGCTGACCATGGTGCCCGGGGACCGGCACCCGGGTGAGGCTCTGGCCGCGCACCCGGGCGTCGACCTCGTCGCGCACGTCGGCTCCACCGCCGCGGGCCGGGCCATCGCCGCCGTGGCCGCGCGCACCGGCGCCGGGACCCTGCTGGAGAACGGCGGCAAGGACCCGCTGATCGTGGACGCCGGGGTGGACGTGAAGTGGGCCGCAGGCCAGGCCGCGACCGGCTGCTTCGCCAACGCCGGGCAGATCTGCACCTCGGCCGAGCGTGTCTACGTCCACCGCGCGGTCGCCGAGGAGTTCCTCGCCGCGCTCGTGCAGCGGGCCGAGGAGCTGCGCATGGGGCCCGGCATGGACGAGGAGACCTCGCTCGGGCCGCTCGTCGACCGGGCCCAGCGCGACGTCGTGGACCGGCACGTACGCGGCGCGATCGAGGCGGGGGCGCGGCTGCTGACCGGCGGGTACGTGCCCGAAGGGCCGGGCGCCTTCTACCCGCCGACCGTGCTGGCCGACTGCACGGAGAACATGGACGTCATGCGCGAGGAGACGTTCGGCCCTGTCGCGGCGGTGCGGGTGGCCGAGTCGTTCGACGAGGCGCTGGAGCTGGCCCGCGAGTCGCGGTACGGCCTGGCGGCCACCGTGCTCACCCCGTCGATGGCCAACGCCCAGCGCGCCTGGCGCGAGCTGCCGGTGGGCACGGTCAAGGTCAACGCCGTCTTCGGCGGGGCGCCCGGCGGCGCGGCCCAGCCGCTGGGCTCCAGCGGGCACGGCTTCGGGTACGGCCCCGAGCTGCTCGACGAGATGACGCACACCAAGGTCGTGCATCTGAGCCCGCTGCCCTGACCCGCTGTGCCGGGACTCGTCGCCCCGGCCCGGTGATGACCATGAATGGTCGAGTTCCAGCTTTGACCCGACATTGGGCGCCGGCCGCGTGATCGGCGCCGGTCGGCTGCCTAGCGTCTTCCTCGTAGGATCCGTGACCTCGGGGGAGACTCATGATCACCTGCTTGGCCGCCGCGGCCGTCGCCGCGACCCTGATCGCCGGACCGGCCGCGTCCGCCGACCCCGCGCCGCCCGCCGGTCCGTCCGGGGGCGGCGTGACACCGGCCGCGGCGCCGCCCGACACGGTGGTCCGGAACCCCGATGACGGCCCCACCGGCCCGGGCGACGGGCCGGATGACGGGCCGGACGGCGGGCTGGATGACGGGCCGAGGTACGCGCCCGTGGCCATGCCGATCGCCGCCGGTCCCGCTCCCCTCACCAGGCCGGCCGGCGAGCCGAAGCAGGCCGTCTACCACATGAAGGGCAAGGATGGCGTGCGGCACGACGTGGTGGTCGTCCCGATCTCGGACGACCCCTCCAAGCCGATCACACTGCCCGACTTCGGGTTCCAGAAGTTCAAGGTGACGGACAAGCCGTACAACCACAAGGCGAAGCAGCACCGGGGGAAGAAGCACCGCCACGGCGGCAAGGCGCAGCACCGCCGCAATCACCGTCACCGCTGACGGGCGTCCCATCCGGAAAGGCCGCTTGCCCCCACGGAGCGGGTTCCGCTCGGTACGGTTTCCTCATGATCGCCGAATTGGGCAGCCGACTCTCCGGAGAGCGCGGATGACGGCCGCGACGACCGTGACGGCCGGGCCGGCGCCGTTCGACCCGGCCCGTCCGCTGATGGGTGTGGAAGAGGAGTACGTCGTCGTCGATCCCGCCACCCGGGCGGCGGCGCCGCGGGCGAGAGAGGTGGTCGGACGGGCCGCGGGGGCGCTGGGCGAGCGGACGAACACCGAGATCACCCTGTTCCAGGTGGAGGCCAAGACAGGCCCGCACGCCGGGGTGGCCGGGCTGGAGGAGGACCTGCGCCGGATGCGGGAGGCGGTGGCGGCGGCCGCCCGCGAGGAAGGGCTCGCCCTGGTGGCGTCGGGCACGCCGGTGCTGGGCGACGTCGTCCCGCCGCCGATCATCGATGGTCCCCGGTACCAGGTGGGCATCGAGAACTACCGCGCCCTGCACGACGATCAGAGCATCTGCGCGGGTCACGTCCACGTCCACCTGCCGGACCGGGAACGCGCCGTGCTGGTGGGCAACCACCTGCGGCCGTGGCTGCCGGTGCTGATCACCCTTATGGCCAACTCGCCGTTCTGGATGGGGCGGGACACCGGGTACGCGAGCTGGCGCACGCTGTGCTGGACCAAGTGGCCGGTGGCGGGCCCTCCGCCGTACTTCGCCTCTCTGGAGGAGTACGAGCGGCTGACCGGCGCGCTGGCCGAGGCGGGGGTGCTGGTGGACCCCGGGACGATCTTCTGGGACGTCCGTCCCTCGGCCAGGCTGCCGACGATCGAGGTCAGGGTGACCGACGTGCCCGCCACCGCGGCCGAGAGCGCGCTGCTCGCGATGGTCGTACGGGGACTGGTGATGACCGCGCTGGAACGGGTGGAGCGCGGCGACCCCGGACCCGAGCCGTCGCCCGAACTACTGCGCGCCGCGTACTGGCAGTCGGCCAGGGACGGCCTCGACGGCCACGGCATCGACCCGTTCACCGGCGTGCGCCGGCCCGCCCGCGACCTCGCCGACGCGCTGCTGCGGCATGTCACCCCGGCCCTGAAGGAGACCGGCGACCTCGCCGAGGTGACCGCGCGGCTGAAGGTGCTGTACGGGGCCGGCACCGGG
>NZ_JBFAOO010000145.1:0-18466 GCF_040675265.1 Microbispora sp. NPDC049633 | reverse complement strand
CGGCGTGCACCGGCTGGCCCGCACCTCTACCCTCGTGCGCCTGGTGATGGACGCCGACGGGCAGGTGCTGGACATGGGCCGCAAGGTCAGGTTGGTCACCCCGGCTCAGCGGCGGGCGATCTACGCCCGCTACGCCACCTGCTGGATCGACGGTTGCCCCCTGCCCGCCACCAAGTGCCAGATCGACCACGCCGACAACTGGAGCAGCGGCGGCCTGACCGACCTCAAGCTGCTGGGCCCGGCCTGCCAGTTCCACAACCGCGACCGATACCAGCACCCCGACCGCTACACCCGCCGTAAGGCAGGCACAGACCGCTGGGCCTTCACCTACCACCCGGCCCACTCCGCACGTACCAGGCCGCTGCGGGTGTAGCGGCCCGCGAACGCACTGAGGCTCTGCACATCCGAGCGGGGTGCCGTACGGATGTGCAGAGCCGGCGGGCTGCGAAGTGCGCGAGCTGTGCGAGCTGTGCACGTGCTCGGCACGTGACTAGCGGGCCTCGACGGTGAACGTCGTGGTGAGGACCTGGCCCTGTGCGTCGCGGAACTGTCCCCACAGGCGGTAGAGGCCGGGGCGGGGGAACCGGGCGTGCAGGCCGAGTTCGGGCCCGAAGGTCTGACCCGGGAGGGCGAAGACGGGGCGGCCCTGGTCGTCCTCGGCCTCCGCGTGTTCGTGGGCGAATCCCTCGCCGTCGATCGGCATGATCACCACGTGCCCGGCGGCGGCCAGGTAGGGGCGCAGGCCGGAGACGGGCCTGCCGGTCGAGGCGTCCGTGAAGCGGAAGGTGAGGTCGCTCCTGCCGCCCGCTTCGGCCTCGCCGTCGAGGGCGACCCGGAGGCCGCCGACGACCTGCTCGCGGGGGGACGGCGTCGTCGTTTCGGAGGTGACGAAGGCCTCCGGGCGGCCGATCGTGATCTCCTGATGGTCGAGCACGTCGGTCATCTCCCCGCGCCGCCGGAACTCGGCGTTGACGAGGTAGCGGCCGGCGGTGGGGAAGGTCAGCCGGACGGAGAACTCGCCGGGCCGGCCCGTGGGCTCGGGGTGGGCGTGGGAGAAGGTGCCCAGGTCCGAGCGGGTGGTGATGAAGTGCATCCACGCCTCGTGACTGCGTACGACGTCGTCGACGGGACGGCGGGTCGCGGGATCGGTCAGCTGGATGCGGACGGTGGCGGGGACGCCGGGAGTGACGTCCCGGGGGACCCGGATGTCCATCCGGACGCCGGCGTCCTCGGCGGGAACGGGTTCGGTCTCGGCCGTCATCATCACGCTCATGGCGGGCCGCATGGGCATGCCGGTGTCCTGCGCCCAGGCGAGCACGCCGTTCATCCCGCGCTGCGCCGCCTCCGTACGGCTGAGCGCGGTGAACCCGGCGCCCACGGCCAGCGCGAGGCAGGCGATGCCGGCGAGGTAGCCCCAGTCGGCGAGCCGGGACACGGCGGAGCCGGGCCGGAAGCGGCGCAGGCGCAGCGCGTTGGTGACGACGCTGACCGAGCTCATCGCCATCGCGGCGGCGGCGAGGGACGGGTCGAGGAGCACGCCGTTGAAGGGATACAGCACACCGGCGGCGACCGGGATCAACAGCACGTTGTACGCGAACGCCCAGGCCAGTCCCTGCTTGATGGTGGTGACGGTGCGCCGGGACAGGTCGATGGCCGAGACGATGCCGCGCAGGTCGCCGCCCACGAGGGTGATGTCGGAGGCCGCGATGGCGACGTCGGTCCCGGTGCCGATGGCGATGCCGAGGTCGGCAGTCGCCAGCGCGGGGGCGTCGTTGATCCCGTCGCCGACCATGGCGACGACCGCGCCGTTCTCGCGCAGGGCGGCCACGCGGGCCGCCTTGTCCTCGGGCCGTACGTCGGCGATCACGTGGTCGATGCCGACCTGCCGGGCGACGACGTCGGCGGTGACCCGGTTGTCGCCGGTCAGCATCCACACCTCCAGGCCGAGCGCGCGCAGCCGGTCGACCGCCTCGCGCGACTCGGGCCGGATCGTGTCGGCCACTGCGATCAGTCCGGCGAGGCGGCCGTCGAGGGCGACGTACACGGGGGTCGCTCCCTCGGCCGCCGCCGTGGCGGCCAGCTGCTCCAGCTCGCCGACGCCCACGTCGTGGCGGCGCATGAGCGCGGCGTTGCCGATGAGCACGGCCCGGCCGGCCGCCCGGGCCTCGACGCCGTGACCGGGTACGGCGTCGAATCCCTCCATCTCGGGCAGGCGGAGCCCGCGGTCCCGGGCGCGCGTCACGATCGCCTCACCGAGGGGGTGCTCGGAGCCCGTCTCTGCCGCCGCGGCGTACGCGAGAAGCTCGTCGGCGTCCCCACCCGCGACGGCGGCGAGGTGGGTCACCTCGGGACGGCCCCGGGTGATCGTGCCGGTCTTGTCCAGGACGACCGTGGTGAGGCGGCGGGCCTGTTCGAGCGCGTCGCCACCGGAGATGAGGATGCCCAGTTCGGCCGCCTTCCCGGTGCCCACCATGATCGCCGTGGGAGTGGCCAGGCCGAGCGCGCACGGGCAGGCGATGATCAGTACGGCGATGGCGGTGCCGATGCCGAAGGTGAGCCGTCCCTGGTCGGGGCCGAAGACCGCCCAGACGGCGAAGGTGAGCACGGCGATGCCGATGACGGCGGGCACGAACCACCCGGACACCGTGTCGGCCAGGCGCTGCAACGGCGCCTTCGACCCCTGCGCCCGCTCGACCAGCCGCACGATCTGCGCCAGCGTCGTGTCCTGTCCGACGGCGGTGGCCCGCATCACGACCGAGCCGGTCCGGTTGATCGTGGAGCCGATCAGCGGGTCGCCCTCGCCCCTGCGCACCGGCATGCTCTCACCGGTGATCATGCTCTCGTCCACGGTGGAGACGCCGGCGGTGACGACGCCGTCGACGGGGATCTTCTCGCCCGGGCGGATCCGGACGAGGTCGCCGACGACGACGTCCTCGACCGGGACCTCGATCTCGGCGTCCCCGCGCAGGACGCGGGCCGTCTTCGGCCGCAGCCCGAGCAGCTCCCTGATGGCCGAGGTCGTCCGCTTCTTGGCCCTCGCCTCCATCCACCGGCCCATGAGGACGAGCGCGATGACGACGACGGAGATCTCGAAGTAGACGTGCAGCGGCAGCCCCAGCCGCTCCGCCGCGGCCGGCCACAGCGTGACGAACGCGCTGTAGCCGTACGCCACCGTCGTGCCCAGGGCGACGAGTGTGTGCATGTTGACCGCGCCGTGCCGGCCGGCCGCCCAGGCGGCGCGGTAGAAGGGCCGGCCCGCCCAGAACTGCGCGACGGTCGCGACGACCAGCAGCAGCGGCATCAGCCAGTCCATCGCGTCGATGGGCAGCGGCAGATACATCAGCACCATCATCGACAGCCCGGCGGCGAGGGTGGCCTGCCAGGTGCGCTTCAGCCGGACGACCTCCCCGTCCTGCTCGCCGTCCGGCTCCGGCTCAGGTTCTGGTCCCGGCTCCGGCTCGGTGGTCTGGGCGGTGTACCCGGCGCGTACGACCGACTCGGCGAGCATCTCGACGGTGACGCGGGCGGGATCGTAGGTGACGGTGGCGACCTCGGTGGCGAGGTTCACCTCGGCCGCCTCCACCCCGTCGACACGGGTGAGGGCCTTCTCCACCCTGCGGACGCAGGACGCGCAGGTCATGCCGCCGATGTCCAGCGCCCGCACGGTCGTCATGACCGTCATCGCTCCACCTCCTGGTTGAATGCTTCGAGGCGACGGTCCCGTCCGGCGCTTTCCCCCCGCTGCCCGTCTCCTGTCGGCCCCTGTCCGCCCTGTCGGGCTCGGGACAGGGGCCGGACAGCGCCGCCCGGCATGGTCTTCTCATCCGGGCCGTACGGAGCGGCCCGCGACGCGAAGGAACGAACGATGAACCAGCTCGTGCTGTCCGTGCCGGCCATCAGCTGCGGCCACTGCGTCAAGGCGATCGCGGAGTCAGTCGGCGAGGTGCCCGGCGTCGGCTCGGTGGCCGTCGACTTCACCGCCAAGACCGTGGTGGTCACCGGCTCCGCCGCCCGCGACGCCGTCTGCGCGGCCATCGCCGAGGCCGGCTACGAGGTGGCGGCGTGACCGGCCACACCGACTACGACACGCTGGTCGTCGGTGGCGGGCAGGCCGGGCTGGCGTTGGGATACCACCTGCGCCGCGCGGGTGAGCGGTTCGCCATCCTCGACGCGCACGAACGGGTCGGAGACGCATGGCGCCACCGGTGGGACTCGCTCACGCTGTTCACGCCCCGCCGGTACGACGGGCTGCCGGGCCTGCCGTTCCCGGGAGACCCGGACGGCCACCCGGACAAGGACGAGGTGGCCGGTTACCTGGAGGCGTACGCGGAGCGGTTCGCCCTCCCCGTGCACCTCGGCCGTCACGTCACGGCCGTACGGCCCGAGGGGGAGCGGTTCCTGGTCGAGACCTCGGCAGGGGTCTACACAGCGGCGCGGGTCGTGGTCGCGGCGGGGGCGTTCCACACGCCGCGGACGCCCGCCTTCGCGTCGGGCCTCGACCCGAGCGTCCCCCAGCTGCACAGCACCGGGTATCGCCGTCCGGAGCAGCTCCCCATGGGCGAGATCCTGGTCGTCGGCGCGGGCAACACCGGTGTGCAGATCGCCGAAGAGCTCGCCGGCAGCGGACGGCGGGTCCGGCTGTCGGTCTCGTCGATGGGCCGGGTGCTGCCGCAGCGCGTGCTGGGCCGTGACCTCTTCTGGTGGTTCTCCCACCTGGGCTTCATGGACATCCGCGGCGACAGCCGGATCGGGCGCCGCGTCAGAAACCGGGAGCTGATCATCGGGACCGACGTGAAGCGGCTGCTGCGGCGGGTGGAGCGGGTGGACCGCGCCGTGGACGCCGAAGGGCGGGACGTCGTCCTCGCGGACGGCCGCCGCGTGCGCCCCGACGGAGTCGTCTGGGCCACCGGTTTCCGTGCGCACTACCCCTGGCTGCACGTGCCGGTGCTGGACGAGCAGGGGGCGCCGGTGCACCGCGAGGGCGTGACGGCCTGGCCGGGGCTGTACTTCCTCGGTCTGCCCTGGCAGCGGGCCCGCGGCTCGTCCGTGCTGGGGTGGGTGGGGCGCGACGCGCGCGCCCTGACCGAGCGGCTGACCGCCGCCGCAAATAATCCCGGCAAATCACTCATTGCCCCTTAATATTGGGCAGTCCCGGCGGGGCCGGGGATGACGAGGAGTGACATGCCGAACACCGCCGTGACGTTCGCGGTTCTCGGGCCCACCGAGGTGCGGGGGGCCGACGGCTCCCCGGCGGCCCTGCCGCCGTCCGTGCGGGCGCTGCTGGCCCGGCTGGCCCTGTCCTGCGGCCGGGTGGTGCCGGTGGACGCCCTGACGGACGCGTTGTGGGGCGACGAGGGCGACGACCTGCCGGCCGACGCGGCGAACGCCCTGCAGATCCGGGTGTCCAAGCTGCGCCGCGCCCTCGCCGCCGCCGGGATCGGCGCGGACGTCCTGGTCACGCAGGCCCCCGGATACCGGCTCGCCGCGCCCGCCGAGGCCGTCGACGCGAACGTGTTCGAGCGGCTGCTCGGCCGCGCACGTGAGGAGACGGCCGCCGGGAACGTCACCGCCGCCATCGGCTGCCTGGACGAGGCGCTGCGGCTGTGGCGGGGGCCCGCGCTGGCCGACGTCGGCCACACGACGTGGGCGACGACGGAAAGCGCCCGGCTGGAGGAGCTGCGGCTGGGCGCGGTCGAGGACCGGATCGAGCTCCTGCTGGAGTCCGGCGGGCACAACGAGGCGGTCGCCGACATCGAACGCCTGGTGGCGCGGCACCCGCTGCGGGAGCGGCTGCACCGTCTGCTGATGCTCGCGCTGTACCGCGGCGGGCGGCAGGCGGAGGCGCTGGCCGCCTACCAGGCCCTGCGCCGGGGTCTCGCCGACGAGCTCGGCATCGACCCGTCGCCGGAGCTGCAGGCGCTCGCCGAGGCGATCCTCCGCCAGCAGGTTCCGTCCGCCGGGGGGCCACCCGCCGGACCCGAGCGGGGACGGGCACCGGAGAGCGCCGACCGGCTGCCGCGACGGCTGACGTCGGTGATCGGCCGCCAGGACGACGTGACGACGGCGCTGGAGCGGCTTGCGGAGGCGCGGGTGGTGACGCTCACCGGCCCGGGCGGGATGGGCAAGACGACGCTCGCGTTCGAGATCGCGCGCAGGGTGAGCGAGACGCCGGACGAGACGCCGGTCGGAACACTGGTCGGAACACTGGTCGACCGCGTGCTGCCGGTCCGCCTGGCCGCCCTGGAGCCGGGGACGGACGTCGCCGGCGCCTTCGCCGCCGAGCTGGGCGTGGTGACGCAGGGCAGCGGAGCGGCCGACGCGGTCGAGGAGCACCTGCGGGACGGCCGCACGCTGCTCGTGGTCGACAACTGCGAGCACGTGGTGGACGACGTGGCCGTTCTCGTGGAGCGGCTGGCCGCGGCCTGCCCGCGCCTGCGCGTGCTGGCCACCAGCAGGGAGGCGCTGGCGATACCCGGCGAGGTGCAGGTCGCGGTCGGCCCGCTCGGAGACGATCCCGCCGTCCGGCTCTTCGCGGAGCGGGCCCGTGCCGTACGGCCCTCGTTCACGCTCGACGCCGAGACCGCTCCCGTGGTGGCGTCCATCTGCCGCAGGCTCGACGGCATGCCGCTCGCCATCGAACTGGCCGCCGCCCGGGTCAAGGCGCTGTCTCCGGCCGACATCGAGGCCCGGCTGGCGGACAGGTTCTCGCTGCTGACGGCGGGACCCCGCACCGGCGAGGCCCGCCACCGCACGCTGCGCGCCACCCTCGACTGGAGCCACGATCTGCTGCCGGAGGCCGAGCGGCTGCTGCTGCGCCGCCTCGCGGTGTTCCGCGGCGGCTGGACCCCGGCCGCCGCCGAGGAGGTGTGCGCCTTCTCCGGAGAACGCGGCGGCATCAGCCGCGGCGAGGTGCTCGATCTGCTGTTCCGGCTGGTCGACCGGTCCCTGGTGGTGCCGGAACCGGCCACCGGGCGGTTCCGGCTGCTCGTCACCGTCCGCGACTACGCGTGGACCCGGCTGGAGGAGGCCGGGGAGGTCGCGGAGTGCCGCGACCGCCACCTGGCCCACTTCGTCCGCCTCGCCGAGGAGCACGGGCTGGGCGTCCGCGACCCCGCCGTGTTCGCCCGGCTGAACGACGACCACGACAACTTCCGCGCCGCCGTGGACCACGCGGTGAACGGCGGCGACGTCGAGAACGGCTACCGGCTGGCCTGCGCGCTCGTGTGGTTCTGGAACTACGGGATTCGCTACGAGGGCACGCGGGCGCTGACCGTGTTGCTGGAGACCGGCGGCGGCTCCACCGTCGCACGGGCCCGCGCGCTGCAGGGGATCGGATTCCTGCACGTCTACTATCCGACCCCGCAGTCGGTCGCCGCCGCCGAGGAGAGCCTCGCGGTCTTCGAGGAGATCGGCGACGTACGCAACGCCGCGATCTCCCGGCTCGTCGTGGCCTGGGCCGGCCAGTACGGCGGAGACGCCGTGCGCTACCGGGCGATGATCGAGCGGAGCCGCCGCGACCTGGGCGACGCCGACGGCGGCTGGTGGCTGGGCATGAGCCAGTATCTGGAGGCCCTGCTGGCCCTTCGCCTGGGCGACTTCGCGACCGCGGCCGTCGAGTGGAGGCGCTGTCTCGAGCTGACCCGGGTCACGGGTGACCGGGTCATCGGCAGCGCGATCCTCGCGCACCTCGCCATCGCCCTGCGGGAGTCCGGACGGCGGGAGGAGGCCCTCGCCGTCCTGCGGGAGTCCGAGGACGACGTGCGCGGCCAGGGCTCCCTCCACGGGCTGGCCTTCGCCCTCGTGCACATGGCCCACACCCGGCTGGACCTGGACGAACACGACGACGTGACGGCGCTGCTCGCCGAGGCCCGGGACGTCGCTCGCCGGGCGCGCAACCCCCGCTGCCAGGCGTGGGCCGCGTGGGGCCGCGCCCGCATGGCGCGCGTGCGCGGGAAGGCCGACCTCGCCGCCCAGGAATGCCGGGACGCGGTGGCCCTGCTGAAGGAGGGCGAGTTCCCCTGGGCCAGGGCTCGCCTGTGGTCGTTCCTGGCCGACTGCGCCGCCGAGGCGGGACTGCCCGACGAGGCCGCCCGCGCCCGTGAGACGGCCGCAGCGCTGACCGGCTGAGCGCACAGAGTCGGCTCAGGCGCGCCGGTGCTCGCACCGGTCGCCCGCGAACCCCGCCGACGCCAGCGCCGCCCGCAGGTGCCCGGCGTCCACGTCTCCGCGTACGCGCAGCCGGCCCCGGGCGGCGTCGACCTCGAACGAGGTGACGCCGGCCACGTCTCGTACGTGCCTGCTCAGGAGGCGGACGCACCGGCGGCACAGCAGTGCCGGCACCCGCACGGTCGTCTCCTCCGCCGCCCCCTGACGGCTCTGGTCTGCCATGCCGTCCAGCGTGCCGTCACGGTCTGGCGGCCCGCTGTCCGTCCGCTGTCCGGGTTCGCGTGGACCGCCAGGAGCGGGCAAAGCCGGCGGCCAGCCCCCGGACAGCCCGGACCGCGACGCTCCAGTCATGCACCTCATCCTCCCCGTCCTCCCCGAGCTGATCCATCTGAGGCACCACGAGTTGCTGCGGCAGGCCGAGCAACACCGGCGGAACCGAGCCGTCCCCGCCCGCCGGATCACGACATCTCAGGAGCCCTCCAAATGACCATCACCCAGGCACTCCCGCGTACCGACGTCGCCGCGCTGGCCCGCGACGTCGTGAAGATCTACGGGCGCGGCGACACCGCCGTCCGGGCCCTCGACGGCGCGACCCTGTCGATCCCCGCCGGGCGGTTCACCGCCGTCATGGGACCGTCCGGGTCCGGCAAGTCCACGCTGATGCACGCCCTGGCCGGCCTCGACACCGTGGACGAGGGGCAGGTGCTCGTCGGAGACACCGACCTCGGCCGGCTGAGCGAGCGGCAGCGCACGCTGCTGCGCCGCGAGCACGTGGGCTTCGTCTTCCAGAGCTTCAACCTGGTCCCCACGCTGACCGCGGCCGAGAACATCGTGCTGCCGCTGACCCTCGCCGGGCGGCGCGCCGACCAGGCGTGGATCGACGAGATCGTCGCGATGCTCGGGCTGGCCGACCGGCTGCGGCACCGGCCCGCCGAACTGTCCGGCGGGCAGCAGCAACGGGTCGCCGTCGCCCGGGCGCTGGCCGCCCGCCCGCGGATCGTCTTCGCCGACGAGCCGACCGGCAACCTCGACTCCCGGGCGGGGGAGGCGGTGCTCGGCTTCCTCCGCCACGCCGCCCACGAGCTGGGCCAGACCATCGTCATGGTCACCCACGACGCGAACGCCGCGGCGTACGCCGACCAGGTCGCGTTCCTCGCCGACGGCCGGGTGGCCGGCGAGCTGTACAACCCCGAGGTTCCGGACATCCTGGCCCGCATGGCGGGGCTCGGCGCGAAGGAGAAGTGATCGCGATGTGGCACCTGATCGTCCGCAACACCGTCGCCCGCCGGGGCAGGCTGGCGCTGACCCTGCTCGCCGTCCTGCTCGGCGTCACCTTCGTCACCGGCAGCCTGGTGCTCACCGACACCTCCCAGCGGCTGCTCGACGACCAGTTCCGGACGGCCACCGCGGGGGTCGACCTGACCGTCCGCGACGCCGCCGCGTTCGACTCGGCCATGGGCGTCGAGGTCGAGCGGGACCCGCTGCCCGCCGAGGTCGTGGACCGCGTCCGCGCGGTGCCGGGCGTGGCCGCCGCCACCCCCGTCGTCCGGGGACAGGGACTGCTCGGCGTGGGCGGGAAGACCATCGTCCCTACGGGCCCGTCGTTGCTGCTGTCGTGGGAGCCCGCCCCGGTCGGCGCGTTCACCCTGCGCGCCGGACGCGCTCCGGCCGCCGAGGGCGAGGTCGTGGTCGACGCGGCGACCGCCCGGCGGCACCGCATCGGCCTCGGCTCCGAGGTGACCGTACGGGCCGAGCGCACGGAGCGGCTGCGCGTGGTGGGGCTGGCCGGGTTCGGGTCCGGTGAGGGGTTGCCCGAGACCACTGTCGCCCTGGTCACGCGGCCCGCGGCGCAACGTCTGCTCGCGCTCGGCGGGAACGCCTCGGAGGTCGCCGTCCTCGCCGCGGACGGAGCGGACGTCCAGCGGTTGCGGTCGGCGGTGTCGGCCGCGATCGGCGCCGGGTACGAGGTCTCCTCCAGCCGGGACGTCGCGGCGTCCAGCGCGGCGGCGGCCAAGACGCAGATCTCCTACCTGCAGGTGATGCTGTTCGCACTGGCCGCGGCGGCCCTGCTCGTCGGCGCGTTCCTCATCGCCAACACCTTCTCGATCGTCGTCACCCAGCGCACGCGTGAGCTGGCCGTCCTGCGCGCGGCCGGGGCCACCGGCGCCCAGGTCATGCGCTCGGTGCTCGGCGAGGCCCTGCTGGTGGGGCTGGCCGCCTCCGCGGCGGGCGCGGCTCTCGGCGTCGCCTGCGCGGCGGGGCTGCGCGACCTCGCGGGGGCCTTCGGGATGACGCTGCCCGACGGCGGGCTCGTCGTCACGCCCCGGACCCTGGTCGTCGCGTTCGCGGTCGGAGCCGGCGTCACGGTCCTGTCGGCGCTCGGGCCGGCCCGCCGCGCCGCCTCGGTGGCGCCGGTCGAGGCGATGCGGCGTTCGTCGGCCGACGACGTCCCCGGGCGGGCCGGCTGGGGACGTACCGTCGTCGGAGCGGTTCTCACCGCGCTCGGCGCGGCCGGGCTGTCGATCGTCCTGGCCGGGCCGGGGTCGGTCGTCGTGCTCGGGGAGGCGGCGGTCTGCACCGTCGTGGGGCTCGCCCTGCTCGGGCCCGCGGTCACCCCGGCTCTGATCCGGCTGCTCGGACGGCCGCTCGGTGCGGCCGGCGTCCCCGGGCGGCTGGCGCGCGAGTCCGCCGCGCGGGCGCCCCGGCGTACCTCCGCGACCGCCTTGGCCCTGGCCTTCGGCCTCGCGCTGATCAGCTTCATGACCGTGCTGGGGACCTCGATCAAGGACTCGACCGCACGGTCGTACACCGAGGCGATCACCGCCGACTACGTGGTGGAGAGCGCCCGCAACGAGATGCTGGGCGGTCTGCCCGCGCACGCCTACCACCACGTCAGCGAGCTGCCGCAGGTCGCCGTGGCCTCCCGGCTGCGCTACGGCCACTGGAAGGACGGCCAGTCGACCGAGGCGCTCACCGCGGTCGACCCGGTCACGCTGCCCCGCGTCACCTCGCTCCACATGGTCGCCGGCCGCCTGGACGCCGTCGCGAACGGCGGGATCGTCCTGGCCGCGAACGTCGCCAAGGAACGCAACCTCAAGATCGGCGACACCCTGGCGATGACGTTCTCCCGCACCGGTGTCCAGCGTCTCCCGGTGGTCGGCCTGCTGCGTGACCGCGACGCCCAGGCGCTGTCGACCGGCTACGTCATCTCGCTGGACACCTTCGAGCGGAACTACCGCGAACACGTCGACGCGAGCGTCTTCGTCAAGGTGGCCGACGGGGTGAGGGACGCGGACGCCAAGAAGGCCGTCGAACGGGCCCTCGGCGACGCCCCGACCGCGCAGGTGCGCGACCAGGCCGCGGCCGTCGCCGGGCGGAACGCCATGATCGACCAGGTCCTCGGGCTGGTGACCGCGCTGCTGATGCTCACCGTCCTCATCGCGCTGATGGGCATCACCAACACCCTCGCCCTCTCGATCATCGAGCGGACCCGGGAGCTCGGGCTGCTGCGGGCGGTCGGGATGACCGGCGCCCAGATGCGCTGGATGATCCGCGGTGAGGCGGTCCTCGTGGCGGCCGTGGCGATCGTCGCGGGGGTCGGCCTGGGCGTCGCCTTCGCCGCGGGCACGGTCACCGCGCTGGGCCGCACCACCGAGGCCACGCTCACGCTGCCGGTCGGTCCGCTCCTGCTCGTCGTCGCGGTGGCCGCCGTCGCCGGCCTGCTGGCCGGGCTGCTGCCGGCCCGCCGCGCGGCCAGGCTCGACGTGCTCACCGCCATCGCCACGTCCTGACCCTTCAGCGGGAAAAGAGAGGCGAAGCGAGGGGTATGAGCCGGATGCGCCGCTTGTGTCCCGAAGCGGACGCGCCGGAGGCGAATGACACGAGACAAGGCAGGTGTGGATCGGATGGGCGACAACAGGGCAGGGAGCTCGCGCGTCATGACGGCGTCCGCCCGGCGTCTGGCCGTCGCCGCGATCCTCATCGCGATGTCGAACGTCGCGGCGGCGTCGCCGGCACTGGCGGCGCCGGCCCCTATGGCCGGCCACGGCCCGCACGGCCACGGTCACGCGCCGGGCGCGCACGGCCAGGGCGGCCAGGGCGGCCAGGGCAACAAGGGCAAGAACGGGAACAAGGGGAAGAAGGGGAAGAACGGCAAGAAGGGCAAGGGGAACAAGGGCCATGGTCACGGCGCCCGCCTCGGTGCCCGTCTGGCCGGTTTCCGTGGCGGTTTCGGCGGCGGTTTCGGTGGCGGGTTCGGCGATGGCGACGACGGTGGCGGCACACAGCGTACGACCGGCGTCAACACCGCCAACGCGCCGACGATCAGCAGCCCGCCCTTCCAGTTGTCCACCGGCAAGCGCAACGTGAACGCCCCCGCGGGCAACAGCGCCGTCGACTTCGCCGGCACCCAGCAGGTGTCGAGCGTCAGCGTCTTCACCGACTCCCTCAGCGGCAACTGCCAGAACGGGATCGACAACTGCTCGATCAACCAGACCCTTCAGGCCGAAGAGAGCAGAAGCGGCATCGGACGCTGAAGCCGGGCCCACTGAAACGGGCGTCCTCCCACCGGGAGGACGCCCTTCTCAGTGCCGGATGGGGATCAGAGCTCGCCGCTCTCGATTGCCTGCTTGAGGGCCGCCTGCAGCTGCTGGTGCGCGGCGGTGCCGTTCGCGGCGACGAAGTCGATCAGTGTGGTGTCCGCTTCGAAGGTGAGGTTCTCGGTGACCCTGGTCTTCCCGCCGGCTATCGGCGTGAAGGTGATCTTCTGGTGCGTCACCACGTTGGGCTCCGACCAGCTGTCGGTCTCGTAGTAGAACCCGCTCGCGTACAGACGCTGCTGCGCGTGCGTCTTGCTGACCACGAGCATGCCCTCGTACGGGATCTCCTCGATCGCCGTGAGGTTGCGATAGAGCGCCGGGGGCTCGGCCCACTGCTTGTGGGTGACGACCCGCTTCAGGAACGGGTTCTTGCCCATGTGGTTGTTGAAGTCCGAGTACTTGTAGAAGGTGCCCGGCATCGGTGCGTCGATGTCGACGGAGATGCTGTTGGTGACCCGGCTGCGTCCCGAACCGGGCGCGGGCGGAGTGGTGTCGGAGAACTTGTAGGTGTCCCAGGCGGTCTGCCACTCCTGGGCGATCTGGGCGTCGCTCTCGGCCGTGCCGGCGGTCGTGTCGGCGGTGGCGGGAGCGGACAGGGCGGCGAGGACGAAGGCCGTGGCGAACATCTGGGCCGCGGCGACTCGCAGGATCTTTCTCACATGTACCTCGAAAAGAGGAGAAATGGTACGAGTGATCTTCTACCGCAATCGCAACGTGTTGCAGAAGGCCCCATACCGAATAGGTCACGCGCGGAGGGCCTCGGATTGTCGGCCGGTCCTGGCATCGTGGAGCCCATGAGCAAAGCGAACTTGCGGGTGAAGGGCTTCGACCATCTGGTGCTGACCGTGGAGGACGTCGAGCGCTCGCTGGCGTTCTACTGCGACGTCCTCGGCCTGGAGGCGGTGCGCGTCGACGAGTGGCGGGCCGGCAAGGCGCCGTTCCCCTCGGTGCGGGTCTCGCCGGACACGATCATCGATCTGCTGCGCGGCTCCCGCGGAGAGTCGAACGTCGACCATTTCTGCATGGTCGTCGACCCGCTGGACTGGCAGGAGGTCATCGACTCCGGCGTCCTCACCGTCGTCGACGGACCCGGCCCCCGGTTCGGGGCGCGCGGCGTCGCCACCTCGATCTACGTCAAGGACCCCGACGGCAACGTCATCGAGCTGCGCTGGTATCCCCAGGACCAGGAGGGCTAGGTCGCGTCCCACAGCAGCCGGTAGTAGGCGATGCGTTCCGGGTCGGGGGCGACGCCGTACGCGTCGTACACGACGGAGTCGTACCCCGGGCCGTAGTTCCACTCCGTGCTCCACGCGGCGACCGCGAGGTCGGCCCACCGGTCGGCCACGCCGAGCGAGCCGAGGTCGACGTGCCCGGCGAACGTCCCGTCGTCGTGCAGCAGCGTGTTGGGCGCGCAGGCATCGCCGTGACAGACCACGAGGCGGTCGGCGGCGGGCGGCTCGCCGAGACGCCGCCGGGCCTCGTGGCGGCCGCGGAGCCGCCGCTCCGCGCTCCAGTCGTACGGGCAGTGCTGTGCGGGCAGGGTGTCGTGCAGCAGGCGCAGCCCCCGGCCGATCGCGGCCGCCGCGGCGGTGGGGTCGGCGGTCCAGCGCGGGTCCACCGCCGAGCGGCCGGGAATCGCCGCCGTGACGAGCCAGGCGCCGTCCGCGTCCGAGCCCCATGCCAGCGCCCGGGGAACGGCGGCCCACCGCCCGGCCCATTCCAGGCGCTCCGCCTCGCCCGGCAGGTCGATCTCGGGGATGCCGGCGGCGACCCACTTGACGTACCTCGCGCCGCCGTCCGCGTCCTCCAGCCGGAACGTCAGGCCGCCGAGCTCGTTGCGCCACACCGGCGTGACGGCGTCGCTCCCGGCGAGTTCGGCCACGACGCCGGGCACCTCCACCGGCCCGGCCGGAACCGAGGCGAGTACGGGACGGTTCATGACCACCATTTTCCCCGCCCGCGGGCACGAAGAGCGAGGACGGATGGAAGAAAGGCGGGGCCGATGGGCGGGGGAGACATGCGGGCCGACCTGGTGCTGGAGGGCGGCGGCGTCAAGGGCGTGGGCCTGGTCGGCGCGCTGGACGAACTGCACGCGGCCGGATACCGGTTCGGGCGGGCCGCCGGCACCCGTGTCGCGGGAACGTCCGCGGGGGCGGTGGTGGGAGCGCTGGCCGCGGCCGGGATGCCGCCGGAGCGCATGCGCGAGCTCCTGTTCGCCGTCGACTACCGCAGGTTCAGGGACGGGTCCGCCGTGGAGCGCGTCCCGCTGGTCGGCAGGGGGTTCTCGCTGCTGTCCCTGCTGTTCGAACGAGGCGTGTTCGAGGGCGACTACCTGCGGGAGTGGCTCGGGAACGAACTGGCCGGCCTCGGCGTCGAGACGTTCGACGACCTGGCGCTCGACGACCCGGCGCCCTGGATGGGCGAGGACCAGCGCTACAGCCTGGTGGTGACCGCCACGGACGTCACCCAGGGCCGGCTGGTGCGCCTGCCGTGGGACTACCGGAGCGTCTACGGCGTGGCGGAGCCGGGCAGGCAGCGGGTGGCCGACGCGGTCCGCGCCTCGATGTCGATCCCCTTCTTCTTCGAACCGGTCACTATCACCAATCCGGAGACCGGCCTGGTGTCGACGCTCGTGGACGGCGGCGTGCTGTCCAACTTCCCCATCGACACGCTCGACCGGCCGGACGGGGAGCAGCCGCGCTGGCCCACGTTCGGGGTGAAGCTGCTCCCCGCGGTCCGGGAGGACACGCTCAGGCTGCCGCTCGTCGGGACTCCCCATCTGCCCGCCCTGCGGCTGCTGACGTCCCTGGTCGGGACCGCGATCGTCGGCCACGACCAGACGTATCTGAACCAGCCCTGGGTGAGTGCCAGGACCATCCAGGTCGACACCGAGGGCGTGGGGGTGGTCGACTTCGACCTCGACGAGCGACGGAAGCTGCACCTCTATCTCAACGGCCGGACGGCCGCGGCGGCCTTCCTGTCCACCTGGGACTGGGACGACTACCGCGCCCGTTACCGCCCGAAAAGCGGTGGCAGGGTGGCGATGGCGGGGAGTTCACTTGCCCCATGATCGTGATTTCCGCCGCCTCCGGCGCGCTCGGCCGCCTCGTCATCGAGCATCTGCGTACCCGTACGGAAGTGGTGGCCGCCGTGCGCGACCCCGGCCGCGCGCCCGAGGGCGTGCCGGCGCGCCGCGGTGACTACGACGACCCGGCGAGTCTGCGCGAGGCGTTCGACGGAGCCGCCCGTCTGCTCCTGATCTCCTCTCCGGAACTCGACACCGCCCGCAGGATCGGGCAGCACCTGAACGCGGTGACCGCGGCGAAGGAGGCCGGCGTCGGCGCGGTCGTCTTCACCAGCTTCCTGGGGGCCGGCGTCGCCGCCACCGGCATGACGGAGGCCTATCACGCCACCGAGCAGGCCATACTCCGCAGCGGCCTGCCGTACACGTTCCTGCGTCATCCCTTCTACAGCGACGCCTTCGTCCCGCGGGTCGTCGAGGGTGAGATCACCAGCAGCACCGGCGGGCGCGGCCTGAACACGGCGTTCCGGTCGGATCTCGCCGAGGCGGCGGCCAACGTGCTGACCGATGAGGGACATCTGGGCCGGGCGTACGACTTCACTGGGCCGCTGTGGAGCTATCCCGAGGTGGCCGAGGCGCTCGGCGTGCCCTATCGCGAGGTGCCCGACGCCGGGGCGGGCCCGATGAGCTGGATCAACGCCCAGATCCGCGCGGGGATGCTGGAACAGCGGACCGACGACCTCGAACGGGTGCTCGGCCGGTCCGCCGAGACGGTCGTCTCACGTGCACACGCAGGAGGACAACCGAACGATTGAGTTTCCTTGACAATTTTACTTTTCGGCGGCTACGGTAGGGCTATCCGATCGAGACAAGCCGCAGAGGAGAGCGCCATGCGCATCGTGGTCATCGAGTTCATGAGCCTGGACGGCGTCGTGCAGGCGCCAGGCGGTCCCGAAGAGGACACCGACGGCGGTTTCGCCCACGGCGGGTGGGTGGGCCCGTTCTTCGACGCCGAAACCGTCGGCGGCGCGTTCGACGACACGGTGGAGAAGGCGGAAGGACTGCTCTACGGCCGCCGCACCTGGCAGAACATGGCGGCGGCGTGGCCGGAGCGCGCCGGTGACCCGTTCGCCGACCGGATGAACGCGCTGCCGAAGTACGTGGTGTCGGACACGCTGGGCGACGAGCTGGCCTGGAACACCACGCGGATCCCCGGGGAAGGGGCCGTCGCCCGCATCCGGAAGCTGCGCGAGGCCGGCGAGGGCGACCTGGTCGTCATGGGGAGCCCGAGCCTCGTACGCACTCTTCTGCACGAGGGCCTGGCCGACGAGCTCCGGCTGATCGTCATGCCGGTCATCCTCGGCGGCGGAAAGTCGATCTTCCCCGGCGACGGCCTGCGGCGCAGACTCGAACTGGTCTCCGCGACCACCGGCGGCACCGGCGTTCAGGTCTGCACGTACCGGCCGGTCGCGGAGGCGTGACGCGGGGCTCCTCGGTCAGTGCAACTCGGTCAGGGCTTGACCGCGATGCCGCCGTACGCCCAGGCATGCCCCCCGCCCGGGATGTGCTCCTGACGCTCGGTCGAGTCCGGGCGCCACAGCACCACCTCGACCACGCCGGGGTCGACCAGTTGCCAGCCCTCGAAGAACTTCGACACCTCGGCGTGGCTGCGCGGCACCATGGGCGCGGTGCTCTTGTCGTACGGCTTGGTCAATTCCTCGCGCATCTGGGGAGCGAAGTCGAGCGTGATGTGCGACAGCAGCAGGTGGCTGCCCGAGGGCACGGCGGCCTTGAACCGCTCGACCACGCCGTACGGATCCTCCTGGTCGGTGACGAAGTGCATGACACCCGCCAGGATGACGCCCACCGGACGGGTGAAGTCGATCACGGCCAGCACCTCGGGATGCGTGAGGATCTTCTCCGGCTCCCGGAGATCGGCCTCGATCACGGAGGTCCTCCCGGTGCCGGTCAGCAGGGCTCGACCGTGCACCAGGACGATGGGGTCGTTGTCCACGTACGCCACGCGGGCCTCGGGGTTGGCCTGCTGCGCGATCTCGTGGGTGTTGCCCTGGGTGGGGATGCCGGTGCCGAGGTCGAGGAACTGCTTCACTCCCGCTTCGGCGGCGAGATGACGCACCGCCCGGCGGAGGAAGGCGCGGTGGGCGCGGACGCCCTCGCGCGTGCCCGGCGAGGCCTTGACGAGTTGCTCGGCCGCCTCGCGGTCGGCCGCGTAGTTGTCCTTGCCGCCGAGCAGGTAGTCGTAGATCCGCGCGGGGTGCGGGACCTTGGTGTTGATCCGCTTCAGAATCTGCTCGGAATGCTCGGGACCCGTCACGTCGGGCATCTGTACTCCTGTTCTCATTGCCGCGTAAGCGCGATCAGACCCGGTACTCCCGGGAAAATCCGGGAGTACCGGGTTCAGTGATCAGACTACGGGCGCAGGGCCTTCATCAAGGAGTGGTCAGGTCGAATCGGTTGACGGTGACCGCGCCGCCCAGGGACTGGGTGGCGTAGTTGAAGATGGCGAAGCGGTAGCCCATGAAGAACTGCCAGGCGTTGCCCATGGTGAAGGCGGGCCCGAGCGGGGTGAAGTTCACTCCGTCGGTGCTGTAGGAGAAGCGGGCCTGCCGTCCGGTGCCCGGGCGGATGTCGGCGTTGACCCGCAGCCAGATCCGCCCGC
>NZ_JBFAOO010000144.1:0-18507 GCF_040675265.1 Microbispora sp. NPDC049633 | reverse complement strand
GTCCGGGCGCCGCCGCGGCGGCCTCCCCCCACCCCTGCCCGGCCCCCCGGCCCCCGGATCCGCCGGGCGGCTGCGCGGCCGCACCGGCGAGGCCGGCGAGACCGCCCGCGCCGGAGCCGCCGCCCGGGGCCAGCCGGTCGGCCGCGGAGGTGAAGAAGATACCGGCCCACATCTTCTTGAACACGCCGTTCACCGGCCCCTTGCCGGAGGCGTCGGGGAAGAGCGCGTCGGCGAGGTCGTGCCAGGTGATCTGGGGGACGATCGCGTCGACCCGGCTGTCGTAGGCCGCGGTCATGAGCGCGATCGCGCCGCCGTAGGAGCCGCCGGCGATCCCGACGCGCGGGTCGCCCGGGCCGTCGAGACGCACCTCGGGCCGCCCGGCCAGCCAGTCGATCAGCCCCCGCACGTCCTTGACCTCGTAGTCGGGGGAGTTGAGCGCGATCTGCCCGGTCGAGCGGCCGAACCCGCGCGCCGACCAGGTGAGCACGGCGTAGCCCTGCCCCGCGAGCCGCCCCGCCTGCTCACGCACGCTCTCCTTGCTGCCGCCGAAGCCGTGGGCGAGCAGCACGGCGGGAGCCCTGCCGCCGGAGGCCGGGGGATAGAAGGTGGCGTCGAGGTCGACGCGCTGGTCGTCCGCCGGTCCGTCCATGACGGGGATGACCAGGTCACGACCCTTCACCACGGGGTCGGAGGGCCACAGAGCCCACGTCACGCCCGCGGCCATCAGGATGACCAGCGAGACCACGATCGCGAGGGCACGCCGCCCACCCGGAAAAGCCATGTCGAGATGCTACTCGTCACTCCTGAGAGACAGCTGAGGAGCCCGCCGCGCCTGTGGACGACCGTGCCTCGCCGTCCATACCCGATCACCGGTACGAATCGTGATGATGGATCGGGGTAATCCCTGATTGCGCCCCACCATGGGGAGCGGCATCATTTCGCGCGTGAATGGAACGCCGCTCAAGCAAGTCCCCGCTCGCGCGATCGAGTGGGCCCTTCCCTACTGGACGAGAGGGGAGGCGGGCAGGCGGACGCCGGAGGACCTCTTCCGGGTGCTCTACCTGGGCTGGCTCGCGGCGTTCGTCCTCAAGGTGCTCGGGTCGAGCTGGGACGTGTCGTGGCACTTCAAGTGGCTGCGCGACGACCTGGCCCCGCCGCACCTGCTCAACACGGCCGGCACGGTGATCGCCGTGGCGCTGACCATCGTCCACTGGTACACCGGCTACGGGGTGGACCGCACGGCCTCCCGCCTGATCGTCTGGGGCACCGGGGTCTTCCTCATCGCGATCCCGCTCGACCTGATCAACCACCGGGTCAACGGCATCGACATCACGGCCTGGAGCCCGTCCCACGCGCTGCTGTACATCGGCACCGCGCTGATGCTCGCCGGGGTGATCCGCGGCTGGTACATCGGCTCGGGCCGCTACGCGGCGATTTCGGGCAGGCGGCGCGTGCTCGTGCTGGGCGGCCTGTTCGCGTTCTTCCTGGAGAACGCGCACTTCCCCGAGCTGCAGCAGGAGTACGGCGTGCTGGAGCTGGCCTCCTGGGACCGGGGGCAGCCGTACGCCGAGCCGACGTTGCTCAACTTCGCGGCCGACCAGATGGGGCAGGCCGTGGACCGCGCCATGGTCCTCCAGTTCTCACTGCCGGTGCCGGACGTCGTCTACGCCGTGTACGCGGGCGTGGTGGGCATCGGAATCCTGGTCTTCGCCCGCGTCATGATCGGCCGGCGCTTCACGGCCACCGCCGTCGCCGCGTCGTACGTGGCCTACCGATGCCTGATCTGGCCGCTGCTCGTCGGCGGCGGGTTCCCCCCGTCGACCATCCCGTTCTTCTTCCTGCTCGCGGGCCTCTGCGTCGACCTGGCCTTCCTGGTCCCGGTCAGGCTGCTGCGGCCGCTCGCGGGCGCGGTGCTCGCCACCGCGGGCGTGTACGGCGGGCTGCTGGCGCAGGACCGGGTGCTGGAGGCCCCGCCGTACGCGCCGGAGTTCTGGCCGGCGGCGCTCGCCGCGCTGGCCGTCGTGTGGTACGCGCTGGAGTGGTTCGCCGGCCGCCAGGGCCTGACGGCCGCCGCGGCGGAGGACAGGATCGCTCAGGAGGGGCGGGCCGGGGAGAGGGAGATCGCGGCCGAGCCGGACGCGCCGCTCGATGCCGCGTCGACGGCGGTGCCGGAGGCGGTGTCGGGGGCGGCGCCCGAGTCGGTGCCCGCGCCCGCCGCCGGGTCCGCGCCCACGGCCTGACGCTGCCCGCCGTGCCGGACCCGGCCGCTTGACGGCCGCCGGGTCCGCGCTCACCGTCTGACGGCCGCCGCCCGCGCTCGCGGGTTCTGCCGGGCCTGATGCCAAGGGGCCGCTCCCTCGCGGGGCGGCCCCTTTCAGCGTCCTGGTGTCCGGTGTCCTGAGAGTGAGCCGCGGGCAGGCGCCCGGGCCTTGGCGCGCGGAGAGGCCGGGGCGCTCGGGGCGCACCGGCCGGGCAGGGCCGTTGGTCAGGCAGGGGCGACGGTAAGGCAGGGTCGCTGGTGAGGCAGGGGCGACGGTCAGGCCACCGGGGCCTTGGTCAGTGCGACCGCGACGCCGTACGCGAGGCCCATCACGGTCAGCTCCAGGGCCGCCCCGGCGGCGAACGCCGCCGGGGCCTGACGCGTGACCGCGGGCAGCAGCCGCCAGCGGATGTTGGCCCCCAGCAGCGCGATCACTGCGGTGAACACCGTCTTGGCGACCACGAGCCGGCCGTAGCCCGTGGTGAACAGCGACGCGGGGAAGCTCTCGCCTGGCGTGAGCAGAAGCTCCACCAGGCCGTTGAAGAGCCCGGACAGCCCCACGACGATCAGCGCGTACGTCGCCAGCCGGGAGAACCGGGGCAACGTGCGGGCGAGCAGGTCTCGGTGGCGGGGCAGCAGGACGGCGAGCGCGACCAGGCCGCCCACCCAGGCGCAGGCGCCGATGACGTGCAACTCCATCGAGACCATGCTGAGGTCGTGCCAGTACCAGTTCGAGGCGTGCCCGGTGACCGGGAGCGGCAGCAGCCCGAACCCGGCGACGAGCACCCGCAGCTCGGCCGGGACCTTCTCACCGAACCGCACCGCGAGCATCCCCACGGCGGCGCTGGCCAGGGCGCACGACGCGCTCACGATCATGCCCTGGCCGGCGCCGATGCCGTCGACGTACGCCGCCACGTCGGGAAGGCTGCCCGGAGTGATCTCGGCCGCGCTGAGGACGGCCGACGTCAGCGCCGCCGCGCACCAGACCAGCGAGAACAGCACGGCCCAGTGCCGGGCCCTGGCGGCGACCGGCTCGGTCCTGTCCGGGTCGTCGAAGCCGAGGAGCTTGGGGAGCAGGCTGAGCCCGACGGTCGCGGTGGCGGCCAGGTCGAGCACGAGGCGGACGACCGGCAGGCCGTACTGCACGATCGTGCCCGGCATGGGGAGCCCTGGCACGGACCCGGGCACCGTGAGCCATGTCGCGATCACGACCGCGAGGACGCCGCCCGCGGTCAGCCCGGCCGCCGGGACCCGGGCACGGGCCCGCTCCGCTCCGGGCTCCGACCGGCGTGCCGGGACGCGGCGCTCCGAGGTCGCGGTCATGCCGTGCCACCCGTCGCCGTGCCGCTTGTCTTCGTGCCGCCCGCCGTGCTGGCAGGAGAGGCCGCCCGCGTCGGCCCCGCTGCCGTGTCCGCCGTCGTGTCCGCCGTCGTGCCCGCCGTCGTGTCCGTCGCCGGGGGAGCCGGGGGAGACGAGGGAGCCGGAACCGTCCCCTCGCGCAGCCGGCGGTCGTGCTTGACGAGCACGCGCGCGCACAGCGCCAGCAGGGCGGCGGTGACGGCCAGCAGCCCCCACACCCAGCTTCCGCCGCCCTGACCGGACGACGCGCCGGAGCCGGTCGTCGCGCCGGCCGCCGGCGGATCCGTCGGCTGGGAGGGCGTCCCGGGGGCCGCGCCCGCACCGGTCACGCTGAACTTCACGGTGCCGGTGACCGGGTGACCGTCGTTCGACACGATGCGGTAGCCGATCACGTAGGCCCCCGCAGGGGTGCCCGTCCGTACGCCGATGGACACACGCGGGCCGTCCACCCTGACCTCGCCCTGCTCGTAGTGGGCGCCGTCCGGGCCGGTGACGGCGATCCTCGCGTAGTCGCGGCGCACGACCTGGTTGAACGTGAGCGTCACGGCGGCGGGCATCGCGCCGAGAACCGCGCCGTCCTTGGGGTCGCTGGCGACGAGCACGTCGTGGGCCCGCGCGGGCGTCGCGACCAGCAGCACCGCGAGCAGGGCCAGCAGCGGCGCGGCGAGCAGCCGCAGACGGTTACGTGGCGCGACGGCGCGTACCGCCGCCGGAGCGGTCCGTCCGGTCGTTCGCCGGCCGATGCGCGGGGCCGGGGCGTCGTTGCACATCCGGGCGACCTGGTCCACCTGCCTTGCCTTCCTTTTCACCGGGCGCAGACCCAGCCATGGTCCCACTGATCGGACCCTCCCACGCCCACCGCGGACCGGCGACGGCTGCGGACGGTGCCGTGGTGATCGGTTCCGGTGATGCGCCAGGCGGCGTACGCATTCTCCTGATTGAGTGAACAACAAGCCGAATTCGCCACTGGGACCGTACGTCCGCTGTGACGACCGCCACGAAGGAGAGCCATGACCCCTCAGCCGACGGTAGGCGGATCCGAGCGGAACGCGGCGCCGGTGCGGCGCTCGCCATGGCTGACGATCCTCCTCGTCTACCTCGCCGGCGTCGTGGCGGCGATGAGCTACGGCAAGTTCTCCTCGGTCGGGCCGTCGATGGCCGAGCAGCTCGGGCTGTCGCTGTCGCAACTGGGCTGGGTGATCTCGGCGGTGGTCGGGGTGGGGGCCGTCGCCGGGCTGCCCGCCGGATATCTGGTCCGCCGGTCCGGCACGGGCAGGGCGCTGGTCGCCGCCCTGGCGCTGATGGCGGCGGCGAGCGCGCTGAGCGCGGCCGCGGGGAGCTTCGCCTGGCTGCTGGCCGCCCGCGTCGCCGAGGGCGCCGGCTATCTCGTGGTCACCATCGCCTGCCCGGCGCTGATCCTCCATCTCGCCGAGGAGCGGGACCGGGGGCTCGCCCTGTCCGTCTGGGCGACGTTCGTCCCCGTCGGCATCGGAGTGAGCACGCTCGCCGGCGGCGCCACCGGGGAGGCCCTCGGCTGGCGCGGCTGGGTGCTGCTGATCGCGGGGCTGACGCTGCTGACGACGGTGGCCGTCCGGATGCGGCTGCCGCGGCCGTCCGCCTCCGGCGCTGCCGCCGGGCCCGTGCCCGGCGCGCGGGCGCTGGCGTGGCCCGCGCTGCTCACCGCGTCCTTCTGCCTGATGGTGCTGGTGACGATGCCGGTGGTCGTGCTGCTGCCCACGCTATTGATCGACAGGCACGCGACTTCGGCCGGCGCCGCCGGGGCCCTGACCTCCGCCATCTCGTTCGCCGGCGTTCTCGGCGGGCTGTCCGTGGGAGTCCTGCTCCGGCGGGGCGTGCCGCTCGCGGCGCTCGCCGCGTCGGGGCTGCTGGTCGTGCCGGCCGCCTGGCTGACCTACGTCGCCGACGGGCCCCTGGCCGCCGCGGCGGCCGGCGCGGGGGTCGTCTCCCTGGAGAACGGCCTGCTGGGGGCCCTCGGCTTCGCCGCCCTGCCCCTGGTGCTTGAGCGTCTCGACCACGCCGACGTGGGCACCGGGATGGTGGCCCAGATGGGCAGCGTGGGCGCGCTCCTCGGCCCCCCGCTGTTCGGTCTCGTCGCCGGCGCCTACGGGTTCGGGGCCGTCGTGCCGGTCATCGTCGCCGGCATGCTGGCCTCGGTCGGGGCGATGCTGCTGGTCACCCGGCACGTGGCGCGCCGTGCCCGAAGCGCCGGGGCGGCATGAGGAAGACAGCGTGACGCCCGGCGGTCTCCCGCCCTGGTGATGGGCTGGAGACCGCCGGGCATCGGCTCCGGGCCGTGCCGGTGTCACCGGTCCGGCCCGGCCCGGAGGCTTGGCCGTACGTCCGGGCGGAGGCCGCCGCGGGACGTGCGGACACGGGTGGGGTCAGATCCTGGTCCAGAGGGCGGGAACGTTCGGCGGCTCCCAGCCCGCCAGCGCGGTGTGCGGCTGCCGGCACTGGTAGACCGCGCCGCCGTAGGTCACCCGTACGCCCGCCGCGTACGCCGTGCCGGCCGTCCAGGCCGGGGGGCCCGGGCTCGCCGAGGGCGAGGCCGAAGGCGAAACGGACGGCGACGCGCTGGGCGACGCGGACGGCGAGGTGCTGGGCGACGCGGACGGCGAGGTGCTGGGCGACGCGGACGGCGAGGTGCTGGGGGACGCGGACGGCGAGGCCGAAGGGGACGCCGACGCGCAGGGTCCCTGGTCCAGCCACACCTGCGCGGTGCCCGGCGTCTCGCCCAGGGTCCACCACTGCGCCTTCCAGGTGTGCCCGGCGTACGAGACGAGGCCGCTCGTGTAGACGGTCGTGGACGACCATGCGGGCGCCGTGCACGCGCCGGCGGACGGGGACGCCGAGGGGGACACCGGGGGAGACACCGGGGGAGACACGGAGGGGGAGGCCGTCACGCCGCCCCTGGCCAGGTCCTGTGTGATCCCGTACGTCGTGCCGCCGAAGGAGACCGTCCAGTTGGAGGGGGTGGAGGTGGGCAGGTAGTAGACGAAGGCGACGTCCACCGAGGCGCCCGGCGCGAGGGACTGCCAGCTCGGCAGCTTCAGCGACACCCTGTTGTAGTCGCCCTTCAGGCCGCCCACGTTGTTCGGCGCGGTGTGGTCCCTGCGGACGATCGTCGAGCCGAAGCCCGACTGGTCGGCCGCGTTGCCCGGCGCCGAGGTCGCGTAGTCGAACTGGAACTCCGTCCCGCCCGGCAGCGTCAGACCCGAGTTGTTGGTGATGTGGATCTTCGGGTTGATCGGGTAGTTGTTGTCGCCCAGGGCGAAGTCGCGGAACTCCACCGAGACGTCCAGCTTCTGCGCCGGGATCGGGGTGGTCGCCCGCACGTTCCCGTACGGCGTGGCGGTCCTGAACCTGTCGTACATCAGCGTGGTCAGCGTGGACCCCGGCTCGTACTGGCCCTTGGCGGCGTTCCAGCCGTAGTCGCCCGCCAGCTCCCAGACCATCGTTCCGCCGAGGCCCCTGGAGATCACGTAGTCGGCCTTGGCCCCCACCGACTGCTCGTCCTCCGTCGACAGGAACACCTTCTTGGTGGAGTTCCAGAGCCACGGCGCGACCAGGGTGGAGTCGTAGTGACGCGTGTAGGCGCCGGTCAGCGACGTGTCGGTGACGCCGTAGGAGGCCAGGTAGTCGCCGAGGACGCCCTTCTCCAGGTTCTTGGCGTGCCACATCGGGTTGGACCCCGCGGGCGACTCCCTGCCGGCCGTGTCGAGGTCGTGCCACAGGTTGTCGATGCCGACCGCGCCGTCACCGCAGCTCGTCAGGCCGGCCCCGGCCGGGCAGGTGGACGAGGGGGCCGTGCCCCACAGGCCGTTCGTGCCGCCCTGCACGTTCCTGAAGCCCCGGGTGTAGTACGGCAGGCCGATGTTGACGCGGCCCGGCGGCAGGGCGCCGCGGAAGTAGTGGTAGGCCCAGTCGGTGTTCAGGTAGCCGATGCCGCCGTACTGCGCCGTGCCGTACACGCCGGCGGCGGCGAGCTCGGCGTCCCTGCCGTCGTCGAACAGCGAGGCGTTGGGGCCGACGTACTTGTTCCACGCGCCGTGCAGGTCGTAGGACATGATGTTCACGTAGTCGAGGTACTGCGTGACCTGGTAGGTCTCCATACCGCGCAGGAGGTAGCCGCTGGACGGCGCGGCGACCGTCAGCATGTAGTACCTGCCGTCGGCGGCGGAGGCGGCGTCCAGCCTCTCCCGCAGCGTCTTCATCAGCGCGGCGTAGCCCTTCATGAGGGTGGCGCGCCTGGCGTTGGCGGCCGGCCAGTCCAGCGGGTTGCCCGCGTCCTTCATGGACGTGGGGTACTCGTAGTCGACGTCCACCCCGTTGAAGCCGTACGTCCGCAGGAACGACACGACGGAGTCCGCGAACGTGTCGATACCCGCCTGGGTCGACGTCATCGTGTAGAAGCCGCCGCTCGCCTGCCGGTTCCCCGCGTCGTCGAAGTAACCGCCCGTCTCGGCCCAGCCGCCCACGCTGATCAGCGTCTTGGTGTCCGGGTGCTGCTTCTTGAACTTGGCGAGGAGGTTGAAGTGGCCCTTGAAGGAGTAGGCGGGGTCCATCTCCGCGCCGGCGACGCCCGGCCAGGTCATCCCGACGGCGGGGTTCTTCGGGGTGCCGGAGCCGACGGAGATCTTGTTGTCCGGCCCCACGTGGGCGAACGCGTAGTTGATGTAGGTGACCTTGCCCCACGGGATGTCCGTCACGAGGTAGCGGGTCTGCCCGTTGGCTCCGTCGCGCCAGCCGGTGAAGTAGCCGATGATGCGGCGCGGATGGCCGGCGCCCATCTTCTCCCGGCCGTTCTCGTCGTAGGCGAGGCAGTAGGGGACGTCCACCCCGGGCGTCCGGTAGAGCCCGTCGGGCCGGCACGCCTCGTCGCCGGCGGCGGCCCCGGCGGCGCCGCCGCCGAGCACCGCGGCCCCGGCGGCGAGCGTGAGGCAGACCGCGAGTGCGGTCCGGGAGAACAGGGACAGGCGCACAGCCACACCTCCGACAGGCGAAGTGCCGACGTTCCACACCCCGCCCCCAGGGGATTGATCGGAAGGTAAGCCGGTGTGAGCTGCTCCGTCAATGCTCTCTAATAAGAAACTTTCCTTTTAACTCTCTCTTGAGGCCTGCTTGATCAGGCGAGCAGCCAGCCGTACAGCCAGGCGAGGAACGCCAGGCCGGTCAGGGCGGGGACGATCCGGGCGGCGGCGGCGTTCAGCCGGAACGCCTCGACGACCGACAGTCCCGTGGAGACGAGGGCCAGCAGGCCGTACCACGCCAGGGCGTGCGGCACCCCGATCGCCAGCGTCGTCCAATCCTCCACGGCCGACAGGCTGAGCGCCGACAGCCCGCCCAGTGCGACGCCCGTCAGGCCCGCGAGCGCGCTCAGCGCGCCGCCGCGCCTGCGGATCAGGGAGACCAGCGCAGCGAGGAGCTGGACGGCCGACACGAGCAGGAAGGCCGCGGGGACCACGAGCGGGATCGGCGACCGGAGCATCCGGTAGACCGAGGAGGTGAGGGCGAGGTCGCCCGGCCGCACGAGCGTGTGCGGCGCGGCGCCGGGGTCACACGCGGGCGCAGTCGCGGCCGGGTCGTCGAGGAACGCGGCGATCATCCGGCGTGCGCAGCCGTTCGACAGGAACACGGCGTGCCCGGTCCCGGCGAACTCGGCCAACCGCGCGCCCGGCACGGCCGACACCGCCTCACGCGCGGCCTCGGGCGGGGTGGTGGGGTCGTACTCGCCGCCCAGGACCAGGATCGGCGGGACCCCGCTCCCGGCGGCCGTGCTCCCGGCCACCGTGCTTTCCGCCGTGCTCCCGGCCGCCGTGCCTCCAGTCTCGCCTCCCGTCTCGCCTCCCGTCTCGCCTCGCGCGGAGGCGGGGGCGACGGTCGCGCCGGTCGCGCCGGGCGTCAGCGCGTCGGCCTCGGCCCGCGCGGCGGGCAGTCCCCAGGCGTCGCAGATCGCCGCGTCGACGACCCCGGTGAACAGGCGGGGGCCCCGCGATTCGGGGAAGGTGTTGTCCGGCACCTCGTCCTGGCACTGGACGGCGTAGTACAGCCCCCACTCGTGCGAGGTCAGCCCGTCGCCCGCCGCGTCGACCAGGGGCTGCAGCAGTTCGGTGCGGCCGGAGGCCAGCCCGTCCACGAGGGCCGGCACGATCGGGATCACGTCGGTCTCGTGCAGCGCCTCGGCGAGGATCGTCGCCACGTCGTCCCCGTTGAGCCGCACGGTCAGCCGCTCCCGGGTGAGCGGGTCCCGGGTCTCGTACGTCGCGGGGCGGGCATCGAGCGCTTTCACCATGGCGTCGAACCGGGCGGCGATCCCCAGCTTGGTCATCGTCGCCGCGAGCGTGCCGGCCGCCTCGTCGTACCAGTGGGCGCGCGCGGGCAGCAGGGAGTCGAGCACGACCCCCCGGGTGCCCTCCGGGTCGCGCGCCGCCGCCAGCAGCATCGGGCGGGTGGAGTAGCTGACGCCGAACAGGTGCCACCCCGGGTAGCCGAGCGCGGCCCGCAGGTCCACGACGTCGGCCGCGATCTCGGCGGTCCGGTAGCCGCGCAGGTCGATGTGCTCCGCCTCCAGGCGCGACTGGCAGGCCTCCGCCTGCCGGGCGAGCGGGACGTTCTCGGCCGCCCCCGGCCCGGGCGTGCGCAGGGTGTCGACGATCCCGCGGGCGATCTCGGGGCAGCTCAGCCTTGGCTCGGAGTAGCGTCCGCCGCGCTGTTCGAGGACGACCACGTCACGGCCGGGGAGCATCTGCGTGAGGAATCCGGTGAGCTGGAGCGAGGCCGATCCCGGGCCGCCGCTCATGTACACGACCGGGTCGGCGGCCTGCCCCTGGGCTTCCGGCGCGCGGTGCACCGCGTAGCCGACCTTGATGGTCCTGCTGTTGGGGACGTCGCGCCGCTCGGGGACGAGCAGGTAGCCGCAGGTCGTGCCGGACGGCACGGCGACCGGGCAGGGCCGCTCCTCGACGGACGGTGCCGCCGCCCCGGTCATGTGGGGAACCACTGACCCCGAGGAGGTCACCGCGTGCGTTCCGCTCGCCCCGTGGGCCGTGGTCCGCACCGTCCCGGCCTCGTCGCGCGCCGGCGCCGCGAGGGCCGCCGACCCGGAACCTCCCAGGAGCATGAGTGCCGCGGCGAATGCCGTGACGGCCGCTCCACCCCAACTCCGCAACCGTCAGCCCCGTCCCGCGAACCCGGCGATATCCGCAGAAACCTTAGCGTGTCCGTCGGCCATCGCGCCCCCGTTCGTCCATGCGCTCCCATTTTGGACGATCATGGGACCGGTCCCGGTTTCATCGTTCCACCGGGCTTTTCACCGGGGACTCGCGGTGCTCTCCCTTATCACCAGATCGGTGGACAGCTCGACGCGGCGGGCCTCGGTGTTCTCGCCCCGGCCCATGGCCAGCACCATGCGTGCGGCCAGCGCGGCCATCTCCTCCAGCGGCTGGCGCACGGTGGTCAGCGGCGGCCACGCGGACCGGGACAGCGGCAGGTCGTCGAAGCCGACCACGCTGAGGTCCTCGGGCACCCGCAGGCCCCGCTGCCTGGCCGCCTCGAACACGCCGAACGCCTGCATGTCGCTGCCGGCGAAGATGGCGGTCGGGGGGCTGTCCAGCGAGAGCAGCGCGTGACCGGCGTCGTGGCCCGAGTTGACCAGGAAGTCGCCGTACCGGATCAGCTCGGGGTCGATGGACACCCCGGCGGTCTCCAGCGCGGCGCGGTAGCCGTCGATCCTGGCCCGGCTGCAGAGCATGTCGGGCGGACCGCCGATCATCCCGATCCGGGTGTGGCCGAGGTCGAGGAGGTGGCGCGTGGCCGCCAGGCCGCCGTGCCAGTTGGTCGCGCCGACCGACGCCACGCCGGGCGGCGGCTCGCCCTCGGGGTCGACGACGACGAACGGGATCGAGCGGGCGCTGAGCTGGCCCTGCTGCCGCACCGAGAGCCGGGAGCTGACGATGATCACGCCGTCCGTGCGCCGCGCCGCGATGCGCTCGAGCCAGTCACGGCCGGGGCCCGCATGGGTGTGCAGCACGGATATCACGACGCTCGCGGCGGCCTCGTGCGCCGCCTGCTCGGCTCCGCGCACCAGTTCCATGGCCCACGGGCTCTCGATCTCGGCGAACACCAGGTCCAGTAAACCGACCGGGCCGTCGCCCTGTCCCGTCCTGCGCTGGTAGCCGTGCTTCTGCAGGAGGCGCTCCACCCGCTGACGGGTCTCCGGCGCCACCTCGGGACGGCCGTTGATCACCTTGGACACGGTCGGAACGGAGACTCCGGCCTCCTCCGCTATCTGGGCGATGGTCACCCGCCTTTTCACTGGCATGAAACAGATCGTAGCCGAAACTTTCGGGATACCTGAACCGGTTCCTCCTGATGAGACGGTTGACCGTCGTGATCAAGCCGACAGCGCCCTTGACGCTCAACGTCAGCTTTACTTATCCTCCGGACCACGAAACATTCGGATACTGGCCGAAACTTTTCAGCAGCGGGTCGCCGTGGAGAAGCGGGGCCGTCGCCCTCCGGCCACGCCGCCGGTTTCGAGGATTTTCGGAAGATTGAGGAGAGTCGATGACGCTGCTGCGTGTGTCCGGATCCCGGCTGGTAGACGAGACGGGCGGCACGGTCCGGCTGCGGGGGGTCGGCCTGGGCGGCTGGCTCAACATGGAGAACTTCATCACCGGCTACGCGGCCGACGAGTCCTCCATGCGCGCGGCGGTGCGAGAAGCGCTCGGCGAGGAACGCTACGAGCTGTTCTTCGAGCGCTTCCTCACCTCGTTCTTCACCGAGGCCGACGCCGACCTGCTGCGGGACACGGGCGTCAACTGCGTGCGGATTCCGGTGAACTACCGCCACTTCGAGACGGACGACCGGCCGATGGAGATCATCGAGCGCGGCTTCCGCCATCTCGACCGTGTGATCGGGATGCTGGGTGAGCGCGGCATCTACAGCGTCATCGACCTGCACGCGCTCCCGGGGGCGCAGAACCAGCACTGGCACTCCGACAACCCCACCCACATCGCCTCCTTCTGGCAGCACCGGCACTTCCAGGACCGGGCGGTGCACCTGTGGGAGGCGCTGGCCGACCACTACAAGGACAACCCGTGGGTGGCGGGCTACAACCCGGTCAACGAGCCGGGCGACCCCAGCGGCAGGGTGGTCGGGCCCTTCTACGACCGTCTGGTCAAGGCGCTGCGCGCGGTGGACCCCGCCCACGTGCTGTTCCTCGACGGCAACACCTACTCGACCGACTTCTCGGTCTTCCACGAGGTCTACGAGAACACCGTTTTCGTCTGCCACGACTACGCGCTGGCCGGGTTCGCCCACGGCGGCCCCTACCCGGGCTTCACCCGAGGCGAGTGGTGCGACCGCGACGAGCTGGAGCGCACCTTCGCCCGCCGCACCACCTTCCAGCGGGAGACCGGCACGCCGATCTGGGTCGGGGAGTTCGGGCCCGTCTACACCGGTGACCCCACGGTGGACGAGCAGCGCTACCAGATCCTGCGCGACCAGCTGGAGATCTTCGACGCGTACGAGGCCGGCTGGTCCATCTGGACCTACAAGGACGTCGGCCTGCAGGGCCTGGTCTGCGCCGGCGGGTCGTACATGGAGCGGTTCGGGCCGTTCATGGCGAAGAAGAAGCGGCTCGGCGCCGACCGGTGGGGCTCGACGATGGAGGAGACGGCGGGCGAGCTCGCGCCGCTGCACCGGCTGATCGACACCGAGTTCCCGAGCTGGGACCCTTACCCGTGGGGCGCCCGCTACCAGACCGACGACCTCATCCGGCACATCCTGATCGCACAGGCGCTGCTCCCCGAGTACGCCGATCTGTTCCGCGGGCTGACCGGCGACGAACTGCTCGCGCTCGCCGACTCGTTCGCCCTGTCCCACTGCACCCGGCGCGAGCCTCTGATCCGGCTTCTCGCCGACAACCTGTCCGCGCGCTAGCGCGGCACGAGGAGACCCCCCGATGCGCAGCCTCCTTTCCCGGACGGCCGCGGTAGTTACGCGTTTGCTGCCAGTTCGGCCCGCAGCCGTGGCCGTCTTGTGCGCACTCATGGGACTGCCGGCGGTCGCGGTGAACGCGATTCCCGCCGCCGCCGCGGCCGTACAGGTCGCGAAGTACGACTTCGAAGACGGCACCACCCAGGGATGGGGGCCGAGAGGCGACGGGGTCGAGGTCGGCGCGACCTCCGACGCCGCGCACTCGGGGTCACGCTCCCTGCTCACCTCCGGCCGCACCGCCACCTGGCACGGGGCGTCCATCAGCCCGCCCTTCGAGAAGGGCGTCACCTACCAGGTGACCGCGTACGCGCGGATGGTGAGCGGGGAGCCGGCCGGCACGATCGCGCTGACCATGCAGCGCACCCCCGACGGCGGTGAGACCACCTACGAGCGGGTCGCCGCGGCCACCGTGACCGACGGCGGCTGGGCCGAACTGTCGGGCACCTACTCCTTCGGAGCCGACTCCACCGGCCTGCAGCTCTACGCCGAGAGCTCCGACGCCACCGCGAAGTACTACATCGACGACATCGTGGTCACCTCCGACAGCGACCCCTCGCGCTCCGGGCTCACCACCGACTTCGAGACCGGCACGGCGCAGGGCTGGTCGCCGCGCGCTTCGGCGTCCCTGACGGCGAGCACGGAGGCGGCGCACGGCGGCACGCGCAGCCTCGCCGTCACCGGCCGCTCGGCCTCGTGGGACGGCCCGGCGATCAGCGTGCTGGGCAAGATGGCCAAGGGGTCGAAGTACACCCTGTCGGCCTGGGTGCGCCTCGGCCCGGACACGACCTCGGGCAACCTCGGCCTGTCGATCGAGCGCCGGACCGGCGGCACGCCCAGCTACGAGCGGGTGGCCGCGCCGAAGGCGGTCCCGGCGGGGCAGTGGGTCCAGCTCACCGGCACCTACACCCTCGCCCACGACGTGGACTTCCTCAGCGTCTATCTGGAGTCCGACGACGGGACGTTCCCCTTCTACCTGGACGACTTCACGCTGACGTACGTCGAGCCCAAGCCGATCCAGACCGGCATCCCCTCGCTGAAGGACGAGGTGCCGTTCACCCTGGGGGCGGCGATCTCCCGCGCCCAGACGCTCGGCGAGCACGGCGACCTGCTGCTCAAGCACTTCGGCGGCGTCACCCCCGGCAACGACCTCAAGTGGGACGCGACCGAGCCGCGCGAGGGCGAGTTCAGCTTCGCCGAGGGCGACTACCTGGTGGACTACGCCGTCCAGCACGGGCTGACCTTCCGCGGGCACACGCTCGCCTGGCACAGCCAGACGCCCGACTGGGTGTTCAAGGACGGCGACCGCGACCTCACCTCCTCCGCGCAGGACAAGGCGCTGCTGCTGAAGCGGCTGGAGAACCACGTCAAGACCCTGGTCGGCCGGTACAAGGGCAAGATCGCGGTCTGGGACGTGGTCAACGAGGTGATCGACGAGAACCAGCCCGACGGGCTGCGCCGGTCGAAGTGGTTCCAGATCACCGGTCTCGACTTCATCCGCACGGCCTTCCGGGTCGCGCGCGAGACCGACCCGGCGGCCAAGCTGTTCATCAACGACTACAACACCGAGTTCCCGCGCAAGCGGCAGGCGTTGTTCGCCCTGGTGAAAAAGCTGAAGGCCGAGGGCGTGCCGATCGACGGCGTCGGCCACCAGCTCCACCTGAACATCGAGCAGCCGCCGGCCGCCGAGGTCGAGGCCACCGTCGAGACGTTCGCGACGCTCCGCGTGGACCAGCAGATCACCGAGCTGGACGTGAGCGTCTACCCCGACTTCGTCTCCACGTGGGACACCATCCCCGCGGAGGTGCTCGCCGAGCAGGGCTACCGCTACAAGGAGCTGTTCGACGTCTTCCGCAGGCACGAGAGCGAGATCAGCTCGGTCACCGTCTGGGGCCTGGCCGACGACGACACGTGGCTGTCGACCTTCCCGATCACCCGGCTGAACGCGCCGCTGCTCTTCGACGACGAGCTCCAGGCCAAGCCGGCGTACTGGGGGATCGCCGACCCGGCGAAGCTGCCGCCGCTGGTGCGCAGGCTGGAGGCCCCCGCCGCGACGCCGAAGGTGGACGGCGGCCGCGACCTCGAATGGGACCTGCTGCCCGACGTCCCCATCGCCCGGGTGGGCCAGGTGTCGGCCGGGTTCCAGGCCCGCTCGTCGGCCAAGTGGCTGTACGTCCTGGCCGAGGTGCGCGACCCGGACGACGATCGCGGCGACCGGGTGACGCTCACCGTCGGCGGCAGGCCGTACGCGGTCGGGCGTGACGGCGGCCACCCGCACGGCGTGGACGCGGCCGTGAAGAAGACGCCCGGCGGCTACCGGGTGGAGGCGCGGCTTCCCCTCGGCACCGACGTCGGCGTGGTGGTCAGGGACGCCTCCGGCGGGTCGCAGACCTCGTGGACCGGCACGGTGACGGCCGTTCCGGCGGTGAAGCTCACCACGGCGCCCCGGCGGCAGCCCGTGGTCGACGGCGCCGTGGACCCGCGCAGGTCGGAGGCGCCGGAGATCCGCACCGCCACGTGGATCCAGGGCACGTCCGGGGCGACCGCGCGGGCCCGGGCCCTGTGGAGCGGCGGGACGCTCTACCTGCTGGCGCAGGTCTCCGACTTGACGCTCAGCGAGCAGTCGGCCAACCCCTGGGAGCAGGACTCGGTCGAGTTCTTCGTCGACCCCGGCAACGGCAAGACCAGGGGCTACGGCGACGACGACGGCCAGTACCGGATCAGCTTCTCCGGGAGGACCAGCGTCGGCGGCACCTTCGACGCCGCGGGCGTGAAGGACAACCTGACGGCCGCCGCGAAGGTCGTCCCCGGCGGATACGTGGTCGAGGCGGCCGTGAAGCTGCCCACGTTCCCCCTGGAGGACGGCGCGCTGCTCGGCTTCGACGTCCAGGTCAACGACGCCGCCGGGACCGCCCGTACGAGCGCGGTGACCTGGAGCGACGCCACCGGCCAGAGCTACCGGGACACCAGCCACTGGGGCGTGCTCCGGCTTCGGCGCTGAGCCCCGGCATCCAGCCGGACACCGATGACCGGAGCCGGATCCGCCGCGGGGGCCTGGCGCAGGGAGGCCCCGCGCTGGGAGGCTCTGGCGCACCGTGTCCGCGCCGGACGGCCCGGTTCCCCCCGGAAGGGGGAACCGGGCCGGTCACGCTTGAGAGAGAGGGGACGAATGATCGACGCAGTCGACGGGTGGGAGTTCCGGAATCCGGTCATCCCCGGGTTCCACCCCGATCCATCGGTGTGCCGGGTGGGGGAGGACTACTACCTGGTGACCTCCAGCTTCGAGTGGTTCCCCGGGGTGCCGATCTTCCACAGCCGCGACCTGGTCAACTGGCGGCAGCTCGGGCACGTGCTCGACCGCCCGTCCCAGCTCGACCTGGACGGCGTGCGGCCCTCGGGCGGCGTCTACGCCGCCACCATCCGCCATCACAGGGGCGTCTTCTATGTCGTGACCACGGTGGTGGACGGGCCGGGCAACTTCATCGTCACCGCCGCCGACCCCGCGGGCCCCTGGAGCGAGCCCCGATGGCTGCCGGGCACCCGCGGCATGGATCCCTCGCTGCTGTTCGACGACGACGGCCGCGTCTGGTTCACCGCCACACGGGAGAAGGAGGCGGCCCGCTACCCCGGCGAGACCGAGGTCTACCTCCTGGAGCTCGACCCGGTCACGCTGGAGCCGCGAGGCGAGGAGCGGATCGTCTGGGAGGCCGTCCAGCGGGGCGCCGTGTGGGCCGAGGGCCCCCACCTCTACAAGATCGGCGGCAGGTACTACCTGCTGAGCTCGGAGGGCGGCACGTCGTACGACCACGCGGTCGTGGTGGCCAGGGCCGACCACGTGACCGGGCCCTACGAGCCGAACCCGCGCAACCCGATCCTCACCCACCGGCATCTCGGCCTCGGTCACCCCATCGCCTGCACGGGCCACGCCGACCTGGTGGAGACCCAGGACGGCGAGTGGTGGATGGTGCTGCTGGCCACGCGCCCGTACGGCACCCCCGGCGACCTGGGCGCCGGCAACGTGCGGGGCGACAACCTGGGCAGGGAGACCTTCCTCACCCGGGTCACCTGGGAGGACGGCTGGCCGGTCGCCGCCCAGGTCGAGCCCGTGGCCGCGGGGCCCGCGCTGCCCGAGCACCGCTGGCCCGCCGTGCCCGCCTGCGACCACTTCGACGCCGGCCGGCTCTCCCCGGTCTGGAACCACCTGCGCACCCCGCGCGCGCCCTACTGGAGTCTCGGCGACAGCCGGCTGCGGCTGCGGCTGCGGCCCGAGACGCTGGCCCAGCGGGTCAACCCGAGTCTGGTCGCCCGCCGGCAGCAGCACGTGGACTTCGCCGTCCACGCCGCGCTCGACTTCACGCCCGCGGCCGGGGAGTGCGCGGGGCTCGCGCTGGTGCAGAACGACGACCACCACGTGCTGCTCGTGCGGACCCAGCGCGGCCTCGAACTCGTCCGCAGGAAAGGGGGCGGCGACGACCTGCTCGCCTCCGTACGGGTGCCGGGCCAGCGGCGGCTGTACCTCGGCGTCGAGGCGCGCGGGCAGGCCTACCAGGCCAGGTACGCCGTGACGGCGGGGGAGTGGACCGACCTCGGCGACCCGGTGGACGGCAGGATCCTCAGCACGGCGGTCGCCGGTGGCTTCACCGGGGCCTACGTCGGCATGTACGCCAGCTCCAACGGCCGCCCGAGCTCCAACGTCGCCGCGTTCGACTGGTTCGAGTACCTGCCGCTCAGCCCGTGATCCGGACGTGTGTCAGCGCATGATCCGGCGGAAGGCCGTGCCGGCCGCCCGCACCGCCAGGGCGGGCGAGAGCCGTACGGCCCGCCAGGTGGCCCGGGCGGACGCGGGCGCCACGATGAGCGCCCGGTTCGCG
>NZ_JBFAOO010000143.1:0-18625 GCF_040675265.1 Microbispora sp. NPDC049633 | reverse complement strand
CGAGGCCGGCCTGCCCGTGACGGCGCTGCCCGGCCCGTCGGCGGTGACGACCGCCCTCGCCGTCTCCGGCCTGCCGAGCGACCGGTTCTGTTTCGAGGGGTTCCCGCCGCGCAAGCCTGGGGAGCGGGCCAGGCGCCTGGCGGCGCTGGCGGCCGAGGAGCGGACGATGGTGTTCTTCGAGGCGCCGCACCGCCTGCACGCGACGTTGGAGGCGATGGCGGAGGCCTTCGGGGCCCAGCGGCCCGCCGCCGTATGCCGGGAGCTCACCAAGACGTACGAGGAAGTGCGGCGCGGGGGCCTCGGCGAGCTGGCCGAATGGGCGGCCGGCGAGGTCAGGGGCGAGATCACGCTGGTGGTGGCGGGACGGACCGCCGAGGAGGCCGCGCCGAGCATCGAGGAACTGGTCGAGGAGGTGGCCAGGCGTGAGGGCACGGGCGTGCCGCGCAAGCAGGCCATCGCCGACGTGGCCAAGTCCGCCGGCGTCCCCAAACGCGACCTCTACAACGCCGTCCACGCCACCCCGTCGCCGTGATCCCGACGCGACCGCGCCGAGGTGGCCCGGGTCAGCGGCCGCTCCTGCGAGCGACTACGAGATCACGCGCGGCGAGGGCGGCGGCGAGACAGGCGAGCGGCGCCGCGGGCAGCAGATAGCGGTAGTCGAACTCGGCGGTCGCCGCCGGGGCCAGGATCAGGCCCGCCGCACCCAGCCAGGGCAGCAGCGCGGGCCCGCCGAGGTCGCGCCAGCGGCGCACCACGCCGTACAGGCCGGCCAGCAGCAGCAGGCCCAGCACGAGGCCCGGCAGCCGTACGACCTTCTGGTATCCGATCATGATGTCCGACCACGGCGAGACCACGTGCGTCGCGGCCGGGCCGTTCTCGTACGCCTCGGCGTCCTTGTCCGTGGTGCTGTGGTAGGAGCTCCACTTGGGCAGCTTGCGGGTGTACTCGTTGTCGAACTCGTACTGCAGGAAGGTCTTGGCGTCCGGGAACCGGGGACGGCCCCACTGGAAGGCGCGGAAGAAGTCCTTGGCCACCGCGGCCAGGTAGTCACCCGGCTGGGACAGGATCGCCCGCTTCGCGAACGTGCTCGCGTTGGCGTTGATCTCCGGGGTGAACTTCATGCCCGAGCCGAAGACGTGAAGCTGGTTCTGGTCGTCCCACCACAGGTACGCCTGCGCGGACAGGCCGCGGTCCTTGGGCGCGACGTTGATGCACAGCAGCGCGAGCTCCAGCTCGCGGCGCTCGTCGATGTCCATCTTGTGGCAGTCGGCGAACAGCGACGTCCTCATGTAGAGGATCACCCCGTCGCTGTTGGTCATCGCGAACTGGCCGTTCACGGCCTTGAACCAGCCCATGTACGCGAGCACGGGCAGCGCGCACGCGGTGACCATGGCGACGATCGGCTTCCAGCCCGCCCGTTTGACCACCAGATACGCCACGACCAGGGCGAGGATGGGCAGGCCGATGCTCCGCGTAAGCGCCGTCAGCGCGAGCAGCAGCCCGACCACGGTGCCGCCGCGCCAGGTCAGCCGCTCCCGCCACAGCACGAGCGTCACCACGCCCACCACGAGCAGGATGAACATGGTGTCCGACATGATCAGCTGTTCGAGCTGGATCTGGTAGGCGTCGAACATCACGGGAGCGGCGGCGAGCGTCGCCCCCCAGCCTGGCATCCCAAATCTTCTGGTCAGCAGCGCATAGATAAGGAACGCCGTCGCCAGGCCCATGAGGTGCTGGGTCAACACCACCAGCGAGAAACTGTGGAACGGCTTGAGCAGCAGCAGCCAGAAGCTGTACCCGTCCGGGCGGATCGGGTGCGGACGCGGGCGCAGCGCCACCGACACGTAGTCGTAGGAGTCGTTGAACCACATGGCCGGGCCGAAGCCCAGCATCGTGACGATCCGCAGCACGAAGGCGACGCCGAGCGCGACCGTGAAAACCCGGTGCCGGCGCAGTAAGGCGACCGTACGGCTCCAACCGCCGGCGGGGGAGGCGTCCACGGAGGGAGGATCAGCGATCGCGACCATTCACAGTCGCGCGGAGGGCACGGCCCGCGTCGGCCGGCCGGTGTTTCCGCGCTTCCTCCCCTCGATTGTCGGCGCCTTCCATCGGAAACCCGCGGGCATGGGGCGAAGGAGAACTCCGCCGTCCGCGCCGAAATCCGGCGCGTGACCTGCGGGCACGCCGTGCACACCGGCGTGGCCGGGGCACTGGGAATCGTCCGAGCCGGGCTCGTCCTCTGCGTCGCCGCTCGGCCGGCGGCGCGGGTAGCCCGCCGCTCCAGCGGTGGGTGGAGTCACGGTTACAGAATGCCAGCCGTTTCGCGGACTTGACTCGGACGCTACTGGGAAGCGGGCATCATTGGTGTCCTGCCGTCATATGCAAGGAGTTGCGACGTGGAACTTACCGTTGTCATGCCATGCCTCAATGAGGCCGAGACCGTGGAGATCTGTGTTCGCAAGGCCCTCACCTGCATGCGCGAGAACGGGATCGACGGCGAGGTGGTCATCGCCGACAACGGCAGCACCGACGGCTCGCAACAACTGGCCCGCGACGCGGGCGCCCGGGTTGTCCACATTGACGAGAAGGGCTACGGCAACGCCCTGATCGGCGGAATCCGCGCCGCGCGCGGCAAGTACGTCATCATGGGCGACGCGGACGACTCCTATGACTTCACGAGCCTGATGCCCTTCGTCGAGCAGCTCCGGGACGGCGCCGAGCTGGTCATGGGCAACCGGTTCCGCGGCGGCATCGCTCCGGGGGCCATGCCCCCGCTGCACCGCTACCTGGGCAACCCGGTCCTGTCGTTCATCGGCCGGCTGTTCTTCCCCAGCGAGATCGGCGACTTCCACTGCGGCCTGCGGGGCTTCCGCCGCGACTCGATCCTGCGGCTGGGGCTGCAGACCGGCGGCATGGAGTTCGCGTCCGAGATGGTCGTGAAGGCGACCCTGCAGGGGCTCGACGTCCGCGAGGTGCCGACCACCCTGTCGCCCGACGGCCGCTCCCGCCCGCCGCACCTGCGCTCCTGGCGGGACGGCTGGCGTCACCTGCGCTTCCTCATGCTGTACAGCCCGCGCTGGCTGTTCTTCATCCCGGGCCTGGTGCTAATGAGCCTCGGCCTCGTCGTCGGGGCCGCGCTGACGTTCGGCCCGGTCTACATCGGCAAGCTCGCCTTCGACGTCGACACGCTGGTCGGCGCGTCCGCGATGGTGATCAGCGGATTCCAGGCCGTGCTCTTCGCGCTGTTCACCAAGGTGTACGCGGCCGAGGAGGGCTTCCTCCCCGAAGACCGGCGCATCCGCAGGCTGGTGGACGTCGTCACGCTGGAGAAGGGCCTGCTCGCGGGTGGCGCCCTGGCCGTGGCCGGTCTGGTCGGCCTGGTGGCCTCGCTCGCCCACTGGGGCGGCCGCGGCTTCGGCGAGCTGATCCCGGCCGAGTCGCTGCGCCTCGTCGTGCCCTCGGCGACCGCGTTCGTCATGAGCTTCCAGACGATCTTCGCGTCGCTGTTCATCAGCATCCTCGGCATCCGCCGTACACGGGAGAACCCGGTCGACATCGCGGCGTCCGCCGCCGAGGAGGCCGCCGAGGCCGTCAGCCGCGAGTCCGAGACCGCCGGCCGCGAGTCCGTCGCCTGACACACCACGGTTTTATCCCGGGGAGTCACCTCCCCGGGGCCGATAGGATTCGCACATGGCGGCTACAGGAACGACTGCATCCGGGGAGTCGGCGTTCTACGTGACGACGCCGATCTACTACGTCAACGACGCCCCGCACCTGGGCCACGCCTACACGACCGTCGCGGGCGACGTGCTCACCCGCTGGCACCGCCAGCGTGGCGAGAAGGTGTGGTACCTCACCGGCACGGACGAGCACGGTCAGAAGATCATGCGTACGGCCGAGGCGAACGGCGTGACGCCCCAGGAGTGGTGCGACAAGCTCGTCGAGGACTCCTGGAAGCCGCTCTGGGAGCACCTCCGGATCGCCAACGACGACTTCATCCGCACCACCGAGCCGCGCCACACCGACCGCGTCCAGGAGTTCGTGCAGGACCTGTACGACAAGGGCGAGATCTACAAGGGCGGGTACGAGGGCCCCTACTGCGTCGGGTGCGAGGAGTACAAGTCGCCCGGCGATCTGCTGGAGGGCGACCTGTGCCCGATCCACAAGCGCCCGGTCGAGTGGCTGAAGGAGGAGAACTACTTCTTCAGGCTCTCGGCGTACGGCGAGCGGCTGCTGGAGTTCTACGAGCAGAACCCTGGCTTCGTCCAGCCCGCCTCGGCCCGCAACGAGGTCGTCCAGTTCGTGAAGCAGGGCCTGCAGGACCTGTCGATCTCCCGCTCGACCTTCGACTGGGGCGTCCCGATCCCCTGGGACCCCAAGCACGTGATCTACGTGTGGATCGACGCGCTGCTCAACTACGCCACGGCCGTCGGGTACGGCTCCGACCAGGCGAAGTTCGATTCCACCTGGCCGGCGAACGTCCACCTGGTCGGCAAGGACATCCTCCGGTTCCACGCGGTGATCTGGCCGGCGATGCTCATGGCGAACGGCCTGCCGCTGCCGCGCAAGGTCTTCGCCAACGGCTGGCTCATGGTCGGTGGCGAGAAGATGAGCAAGTCCAACCTCACCGGCATCTCGCCGCGTGACCTGACGAGCCACTTCGGCGTGGACGCCTACCGCTACTACTTCCTGCGGGCGATCCCGTTCGGCCAGGACGGCTCGTTCTCCTGGGAGGACTTCTCCGCCCGCTACACCTCCGAGCTCGCCAACGACTTCGGCAACCTGGCGTCCCGGGTCGCCGCGATGATCGGCAAGTACTTCGACGGCGTGCTGCCGGAGGCGGCCAAGGGAAGCACGGTGTTGCCCGAGGCGAAGGACGCGGGTCTCGGTCCGGCCGAGCAGGCGGTCGCGGACGGCCTCGCCGCCGCGGCGGCCCAGGCGGACACGCTGATCGGCGACAACCTCGACTTCGCCGGCGGCATCGGCGCCATCTTCGACTTCGTGAAGCAGGTCAACGGCTACCTGAGCGACCAGGCGCCGTGGAAGGTGGCCAAGGACGACTCGCCGGAGGGGCAGGCGCGCCTCGCGACGATCCTCTACACCGCGGCCGAGTCGCTGCGCGCGATCGCGGTGCTGCTGCACCCGGTCATGCCCGCCACCAGCGAGAAGCTCTGGGCGTCCCTCGGTGCGGAGCCGCACCTCGGCGCGCTCGCGGACCAGCGGATCGCCGACGTCGCCACCTGGGGCAGGCTGCCCGTCGGCGCCCAGGTCGTCAAGGGCGAGATCCTCTTCCCGAGGCTGGAGACCGCCTGACCATGTCGCGCGAGCGTCCCGTGAAGCCCGAGGCGTTGCCGGGTGAGGTGTTCGACAGCCACTGCCACCTGGACATCATGGTCGGCAACCGGCAGGCGTCCTCGGGGGATCCGGTCGCGCTGGCGGCCCAGGCCGCCGGGGCGAGCGTCGAGTCGATCCTCGCCGAGGCGAAGTCGGTCGGCGTGACGCGACTGGTGACGGTCGGCTACGACCTGCCGTCCTCGCGGTGGAACGCCGCGGTGGCCGGTGAGCACCGGGACGTCTACGCGGCGGTGGCCATCCATCCGAACGAGGCGCACGCCGCCACGCCCGAGGTCCTCGCCGAGATCGAGGACCTCGCGCGGCTGCCGCACGTGCGGGCGGTGGGGGAGACCGGTCTCGACTACTTCCGCGACTGGGCGTCGAAGGACGACCAGCACGCGAGCTTCCGCGCGCACATCGAGATCGCCAAGCGGACCGGCAGGGCGCTGGTGATCCACGACCGGGACGCGCACGACGACGTGCTCGCCGTGCTCGCCGACCAGGGCGCCCCCGACGTGGTGGTCGTCCACAGCTTCTCCGGCGACGCCGAGATGGCCAAACGGTGCGTGGACGCCGGTTACTTCATGTCGTTCTCCGGCCCTGTCACCTACAAGAACGCCGGATACCTGCGCGAGGCGGCGGCGGTGGCCGCGCCCGAGCTGATCCTGGTGGAGACCGACGCGCCCTACCTGCCGCCGACGCCGCACCGGGGCAAGCCCAACGCGCCCTACCTGATCCCGCTCACGCTCCGCTGCCTCGCGGAGGTCAAGGGCATGGACGTCGCCGACCTCGCCGCCCGGATCTCGGCCAACGGCGAGACCGTCTTCGGCGCCTGGTAGTCGCGCCGATGCCCCACACTGGAGGCATGAGTCTGCTCGGGCCGGTCGAAGTGCGTGTGCTGGCGGAGAAGCTGAACCTCCGGCCGACGAAGAAGCTGGGGCAGAACTTCGTGATCGACGGCGGCACCGTCCGCCGGATCGTCCGGCTCGCCGAGGTCACCCCGGACGACGTGGCGATCGAGGTCGGGCCGGGGCTCGGCTCGCTCACTCTCGCCCTGCTCCCTGAGGTCGCCGAGGTCGTCGCCGTGGAGATCGACCCGGTGCTGGCGGAGCAGCTGCCGCTGACCGTCGAGCAGCGGGCCCCCGAGGAAGCCGGGCGGCTGAAGGTGGTGCACGCCGACGCGCTCAAGGTCGGGCCCGCCGACCTCGGGGCCGAGCCGACCGTGCTCGTGGCCAACCTGCCGTACAACGTGTCCGTGCCGGTCGTGCTGCACCTGCTCGAGGTGCTGCCGTCGCTGCGGCGCGGGCTGGTGATGGTGCAGTCGGAGGTCGCCGACCGGCTCGCCGCGTCGCCGGGGTCGCGCATCTACGGGGTTCCGTCGGTGAAGGCGGCCTGGTACGCCGACGTGCGCCGGGCCGGGCCGGTCGGGCGCAACGTCTTCTGGCCCGCGCCGAACGTCGACTCCGGACTCGTCTCGCTCGTACGGCGGGAGCCGCCGGCGACGACGGTGACCCGTCAGGAGGTCTTCGCCGCCGTCGACGCGGCCTTCGCGCAGCGCCGTAAGACGCTGCGCGCCGCGCTCGCCTCCTGGGCCGGCACGCCGGCCGCCGCCGAGAAGGCACTGGTCGGAGCGGGGATCGACCCCTCGGCTCGCGGGGAGCAACTGCGGATCGAGGACTTCGCCCGCATCGCCGAGCAGCGGGCCGCCGCGATCGCCTAGGCAGTACGGATATCTCCCCGGCCGCCCGAGGCTCCCAAGCGTGCGGATCTCCCAGGCCGCGCTCTTCCAAGGAGTGCGGGTCTTCCACGGATCTCAGAGCGCGCGGTGGGGGTCGTGAGCGGCCGTCCCCCGCGCGGCCTGTCCGAGACCGTGGGCCCGCGCGGGCGACGGCCTCTCCCCGGTCGGCGGCGTGCAGCTTGCCGAGGATGGTCGAAACGCTGTTGCGCACGGTCTTCGGCCTGCGCTGGGCTCGCCTGCGGCGATGAGGTCCACGCCCGGGCTCGCTGTCAGGGCCCCGGGCATGCGCCGCCGAATCAGGACGCGCGGATCAGGACACGGATCAGGACACGGATCAGGACACGGATCAGGACACGGGGACCGGCCGGCGGCCGAGATAGGCGAGAAGCGCGACCACGTCATCGGCGTCGCCGCCCGCGTCGAGGGCCGCGGCGTACGCGCCGTAGGCGCGCAGCGGCTCGACGATCCGGGTGGCGACCTCCATCAGCGGCCGGGCCATCGCGGGCGTGAGGGGCGAGGGCTGCCCGGTGGCCGTCGCGATGTCCCAGGCGTGCACGGCGGCGTCGAGCGCGCACGCGCCGGCCGCGAGCCAGGCGGGCATCGGGCCCTGCGGGATCGGCACCGGCACCTGCTCGGCCCGGTCGTCGACGGTCGCCCAGGCGCCGGCCGAGGCGTCCAGCGCCGCGGCGAGATACGTCGCGGGGTCGCCGTCGACATGGCCGGAGGGGGAGAACGGGTCCTCGGACGGCCACGGCCCACCCGTGATCGCCGCGGCGAACGCGATCTGGTCGCCGGCCGCGTGCTGCAGCACCTGGGTGACCGACCACTTCTCGCAGGGCGTCGCGGCGTCCCAGCTGCCGGGGGCGACGCCGGCGACCGCCCCGCGCAGCGCGTCGTGGGACTCGGCCAGCAGGGTCCGCCAGCTCGCCGTCATGGTCTCGCTCATCAGGGTGCCCTCTCGTCGAACCAGGAGCGGAATGTTCCGTTCCGCTACTGAGGACTCTACCAGAACGGAATGCTCTGTTCCACTGCTACCGTGTGGGCATGCGACAGCGGACAGACGACGACGGCGCCGCCGGCCTCGCCGGGCGGCGGGGGCAGGCGGCACGCAACGACGCGGCCATCCTCGACGCCGCCAGGGAGGTCTTCCTCGCCGATCCCAAGGCCCCGGTCGCCGCCGTCGCCGAGCGGGCCGGGGTCGGAATGAGTGCGCTCTACCGGAGATATCCCGGCAAGGAGGACCTGCTGCGGCGGCTGTGCCACGACGGGCTGCGCCGCTGGATCGAGGAGGCGGAGGCCGCCGAGACCGAGCCGGACGCCTGGACGGCCCTCACCGTCTTCCTCGGCAGGATCGTCGACGCCGACGTGCACTCCCTCACCGTCCATCTCGCCGGGACCTTCACGCCGACCGATGAGATGCGGCGCGACGCGCAGCGGGCCGGCGCGCTGATGGACCGGCTGGTGGAGCGGGCCCACGCGGCCGGACGGCTGCGCCGCGACGTGGTCGCCGAGGACATGGGCCTGGTGCTCGAGAGCTGCGCCGCCGTGCGTGTGCCCGACCCCGGCCGGACCGGGGAGCTGCGGCGGCGCTGCCTGGCGATGCTGCTCGCCGGTCTGGCCGGAGACGGCGCGGATCCGCTGCCCGGGCCGCCGCCCGCGCCGGGCGAGCTGGAGTGGCGGTGGCGCGGGTGAGCCCGCTCTGACGGAGCGAGTTTGACGTGATCAACTAGCCATCTCGTTCCATCAGATTAGTGTGATTTGGGTCACATTGGCGGCTTGCGTGGATCAGTGACGCTCCGTAATGGGGTCGCGACGGCGGCCTCTGTGATCAGCGGAAACGTGACGGCGCGCTGAGCGATTCGAGCGGCGGCGACGGGCTCGATCTTGACCGGCCGATCAGACTGAAACCACTAGACGGGGTCACAACTGGCAAAACCTCGGATAGCTTCTTACCCGTCCTTTACTGACGGATGGGGCGCAAGCGGCGCCCGACGATCAGACCAGGGAGTAGTAAGTTGAAGCGCACCCTCACCCTCGGCGGCATCGCGGTCGGCATGCTGGCCGCCGCTGCTGTCGCCACCCCGGCTCAGGCCGACTCGGACGTCGCCCCGCCGGTCAACCTGGCCAACACGAACTTCGCCGCCAAGCAGGTCGCCGCGTTCTGGTACGGCCAGGCCAAGGCCAACCTCGTCAACGCGACGCCGTACAACGTCGAGACCACGCTGCCCACCAAGCACGTGTCGACCGGCGGTGCCTCCGCTGACAGCAAGGCCGGCGTCGTCGGCTCCAGCGGTGACAAGAAGGCGTCCACCGGCACGTCGAAGAACGTCAACCTGCCGAAGACCACCGGCAAGGTGTTCTTCATCGGCGCCGACAAGAAGCCGCACTGGTGCTCCGCGACCGCGGTGCAGAGCCAGTACAAGAACCTGGTCGCGACCGCGGGCCACTGCGTCTACGACACGGTGAGCAACAAGGCCACCCTCGACAAGTGGGTGTTCATCCCGGGTTACTACCAGGGCAAGACGCCGTGGGGCATCTACGTGGGTAAGACCGCGTACACCCACTACGACTTCGACAACTACGAGGACGGCGACCGCAACTACGCGTTCGTCACCGTCTACAACGGCGTCCAGGTCACCGACGTCAAGACCGACAAGGTCAAGAACTGGGTCGACAACCGCAACTTCGAGACCAAGGCCGAGGCCGAGAAGGCGCGCAAGGAGCTGGAGCTCAAGAGCACCGGCTTCGCGGGTCAGATCGTCAGCCGGATCGACTGGGCCCACAAGGTGCCGCTGCGCACCCGTGACTCGAAGAAGGTCGAGGCCAGCGTCGCTCAGATCGCGGTCGACCCGAAGACCGTCGACTCGGCCAAGAAGACCCTGGCGGAGCAGGCTGAGAAGTACGGCACCTCCACCTACTCGGACAAGACGTGGGGCGTCGTCGTCAACCGGGTCTCCAAGCGGGAGTTCGGCAACGGCGGCTGGTCGTCCGACGGCAAGGCCTACTACTTCGCCAAGGACAACGCCTGGTACAAGGCCACCTTCTGGGGCAACTTCGACGTCGACTACCGCCTCAAGGGCAAGCTGGTCGACATCGCCCTCAAGGACGTCGGCACCCTCGGCGCCAACGTCGGTGGTCAGGGCCTGGCCTACAACCAGAAGATCGGCACGAACGTCTTCGTGTTCGGTTACCCGAGCGGGTCGCACCCGGACGGCAGCTACGCCTTCACCGGCAAGACCCTCAAGTGGAGCTACGGCAAGACCTTCAAGGCCGCTGCTCCGGCCATGAAGGCCGAGGAGCTCGTCGGCATCAAGTCCTCCTTCACCGGCCAGGGCTCGATCGGTTCCTCGTGGCTGTACCGCTACAGCAGCACCAAGCGTCTCGGTTACCTGAACGGTGTGACCATCGCGGTCTCCGACACCGACGGCAACAAGCGCATCGACACCAGCGTCTCCCCGTACTTCGACGGTGAGACCCTGGCCGTCTACAAGTACGCCGCGAAGTTCGCTTCCGGCAAGATCGTCTGAGGTTCTCCCGCGGCCATCGGGTGAACTGAGGGAAGGGCTCGGCGTCCAGCCGGGCCCTTTCCGCATGTACGGGCCCGGATGACCATTGGATGACCAGCGGAAATCCGCGAGATGTCCCCGTGGGCGGGTGCCGCTAAGCTCGGGTCCCATGGTCAGGCACAGACGACGTGGCCTCGCCCGTCGCCCACAACCAGGACGACACGAACCGGGGCGACACATGTGGGAACGACGCGAGCGGGGGAACGGGCGATGAGCGCGATCACAGTGCGCGTGCCGGCGAAGGTCAACCTCCAGCTCGCGGTCGGCCCGCTGCGCGAGGACGGCTACCACGACCTGGTGAACGTCTTCCACGCGGTCTCGCTGTTCGACGAGGTCACCGCCGCCGAGCCGGCGGACGGGGACGCCACCGCCGCTCCGCTCAGGGTCAGGGTCGACGGGGACCACACCGGTGGGGTTCCGGTGAGCGACGACAACCTCGCCGTCCGGGCCGCTATGGCGCTGGCCGGCCGGGCGGGCCGTACGTACCGGGCCGATCTGCTGATCCGCAAGTCGATCCCCGTGGCGGGCGGTATGGCCGGGGGGAGCGCCGACGCCGCCGCGGCCCTGGTCGCCTGCAACGAGCTGTGGGGCCTCGGGCTGCCGGTCGAGGATCTGATGGAGATCGGTGCCGACATCGGCAGCGACGTGCCGTTCGCGCTGCTCGGCGGCACGGCCGTGGGCACCGGACGCGGCGAGCGGCTCGCGCCGCTGGAGACCGCGGGGGTCTTCCACTGGGTCTTCGCGCTCGCCGACGGCGGCCTGTCGACCCCGAGGGTGTACGGCGAGTGCGACCGGCTGCGCGAGGAGGCGGGGGTGGCCGCACCGCGTCCCGCGGTGAGCGAGGCGCTGCTCGACGCCCTGCGCCGGGGCGACGCGAAGGCGCTGGGGCAGGCGTTGACCAACGATCTCCAGCCCGCGGCGCTGGCGCTGCGTCCCTCGCTCGCGGACACGCTCGCCGCCGGGCGTGAGCACGGCGCGCTCGGCGCGCTCGTCTCCGGGTCCGGCCCCACCTGCGCGTTCCTGGCCGAGTCGGCCGAGCACGCGCACGAGCTGGCCGGCCTGATCACGGACGTCGACGGCTGCCGGGCCGTCGTCACCGCGCACGGTCCCGTCCCCGGCGTGACCGTTGCCGGTGCGGGGGCCGGATAAGCTTTACAGGCCATGAATCTGGTCAATCTGGAGTCCGTCTCCCACGCCTTCGGGCCCAAGCCGCTGCTCGCCGACGTCTCGCTCGGGCTCGAGCAGGGCGACCGGATCGGCGTCGTCGGCCGCAACGGCGGTGGCAAGACCACGCTCATCTCGATCATCGCGGGAACGCTGAAGCCCGACAGCGGCCGCGTCACGCACACCCGCAATCTACGCGTCGGCACGCTCTCGCAGCGTGACCAGTTCGACCCGGACACCGCCGTCAAGGACATCGTGCTGGCCGGACGGGCCGAGCACGAGTGGGCCGGCGACCCCGCGATCAGGGAGATCCTCGCCAACCTGCTCGGCGACATCGACCTCGCGGCTCCCGCGGGCGCGCTGTCCGGCGGTGAGCGCCGCCGTACGGCACTGGCGCGGCTGCTGGTCGAAGAGCACGCCCTGCTGATCCTCGACGAGCCCACCAACCACCTCGACATCGAGGCCATCGCCTGGCTCGCCGGGCATCTCGTCCAGCGCAAGTCCGCGCTGCTGGTGGTCACGCACGACCGGTGGTTCCTCGACGCGGTCTCCACCCGCACGTGGGAGGTCGTCGACGGCTCGGTGGAGCGCTACGAGGGCGGCTACGCGGCGTACGTGCTGGCCAAGGCCGAGCGGGCGCGGATCGCGCAGGCCGCGGAGGACCGCCGGCAGAACCTCATGCGCAAGGAGATCGCGTGGCTGCGGCGCGGACCGCCGGCCCGGACCTCCAAGCCAAAGTTCCGGATCAACGCCGCCGAGGCGCTCATCGCCAACGAGCCGCCGGCGCGGGAGACGGTCGAGCTGCTCAACTTCGCCTCGGCGCGGCTGGGCAAGACCGTCGTGGACCTGGAGGACGTGACGCTCCACGCCGGCGGCCCGGAGTCGGGTCCGCTGGTGCTCGACCGGTGCACCTACCAGTTCGGGCCGGGGGACCGGATCGGCCTGATCGGGGTCAACGGCTCGGGTAAGTCGTCGGTGCTGCGCCTGCTGTCCGGCACGGTCGAGCACGACTCCGGCCGCGTCGTCCGCGGCAAGACCGTACGGCTCGCGCACCTGTCGCAGGAGCTCGCCGAGCTGGACCCCACGCGGCGGGTGCTGGAGACGGTCGAGGAGATCCGCAAGTACGTCCAGGTGGGCAAGAAGGAGTGGTCGGCCTCCCAGCTGCTGGAACGTCTCGGCTTCCGGGGCGAGGCGCAGTGGAAGGTCGTCGGCGACCTGTCCGGCGGCGAGCGCCGGCGGCTGCAGCTCCTGCGGCTGATCATGGATGAGCCGAACGTGCTGCTGCTCGACGAGCCGACCAACGACCTCGACATCGAGACGCTCACCGAGCTGGAGGACCTGCTCGACGCGTGGCCGGGCACGCTCGTGGTGGTCAGTCACGACCGGTACTTCCTGGAGAGGGTGGCCGACCGCTGCGTCGCGCTCCTGGGGGACGGCACGATGTCGATGCTGCCGGGCGGGGTGGACGAATACCTGGAACGCCGTGCGGCGGGCCAGGCCCTGTCGGCCCGCGCGGCCTCCGGCGCCGCCGGTTCTTCCGTGCAGGTGCGGCCGGACAGCCAGCCGGCGCAGGCCGTGGGGCCGTCCGCCAAGGAGTTGCGCGAGCTGCAGAAGGAGCTCAACCGGCTGGAGCGGCAGATCGACAAGTTCGGCGAGCGCGAGGTGAAGCTGCACGCCCAGATGGCGGAGGCGGCGAGCGACTTCGAGCGCCTGGGCAAGCTCGACGCCGAGCTGCGCGACATCGCCGCGCAGAAGGAGGCGGCCGAGCTGGAGTGGATGACGCTCGCCGAGCGGCTCGACCAGTAGGCGGACAACTCGTCCTGGAGGCGGATAAAAGGGAAGGGCCCGGCAGGCTGCCGGGCCCTTCGCATGCGATCGGCGACTAGACGATCTTGCCGGACGCGGTGGCCGCGGCGACCTTGTAGACGCCCAGGGTCTCGCCGTCGAAGTACGGCGAGATGCTGGTGTCGTACCGGTCGTTGCCGTCGGTGTCCGAGACGCCGATGGTGACGCCGTTCAGGTAGCCGAACCGCTTGCTGTTGTTGTACTTGAACAGCCAGCCGGAGCCGAGCGCGCCCTCACCGGTGAAGGACGACTTGATGCCCTGCAGCGCCTCGCCCTTGATGGACGGCGCCACGGCCGGGAAGGTCTTGCCGTAGCTGTACTTGAGGGTCTTGCCGGTGAAGGCGTAGTTGCCGTCCGGGTGCGACCCGCTCGGGTAGCCGAACACGAAGGTCGGCTGGCCGACCTTCTGGTTGTAGGCGAGACCCTGGCCGGGGACGTTGTCGCCCAGGCGGCCGACGTCCTTCAGCGTGATGTCCACGATCTTGCCGGTCAGCTTGTAGTCCAGGTCGTACTTGGCCCAGAAGTTGACCTTGTAGTAGCCGTGGTCGTAGATGAAGTAGACGCTCTTGCCGTCCTCCGAGACACGGAACACGAGGTCGCCGAACTTCACCTCGTCCTTGGCCGAGTTGTACTCGGTCAGCGAGACGCGGGTGACCTTGATCCCGGTGCCGGGAGCGGTCTTGAAGTCCGTCGTCTGACCACGGCCCTTGTTCAGGATCTCCACGGCTTCCTTGGTCGCCGGGGCCTTGTTCTCGGCGGTGAGGGCCTTCGCCTCGAGGTTCTGCCAGTGCGCCCAGCTGCAGACGTCGATCCACGTCTGCTGGTATTCCTTGTTCTTCTTGTCCCTGACGACCGTCTCGGGCTTCGACACGAACGGCACGATCTTGCCGGCCCAGCCGGTCTGCTTGATCTCGACGTCCTTCTGCGCCTTCTCGGCGTCGGCCAGGGTCTTGAAGACGCGGTTGTCGACCCAGTTCTTGACGCTGTCGGTCTTCACGTCGGTGACCTGGACACCGTTGTAGACGGCGACGAACGCGTAGTCGTAGTCGCCGTCGGCGTAGACCTCGTAGTCGAAGTGGGTGAAGGCCGTCTTGCCGACGTAGATGCCCCACGGGGTCTTGCCCTGGTAGTAGCCGGGGATGAAGACCCACTTGTTCATCGTGGCCTTCTCTTTCGCCGTGCTGAAGACGCAGTGCCCGGCGGTCGCCACGAGGTTCTTGTGCCCGCTCTGGATGGCCGTGGCGGAGCACCAGTGCGGCTTGTTGTCGGCGCCGACGAAGAACACCTTGCCGGAGGACCGGGGCAGATTGACGTTCTTCGAGGTGCCGGTGGGCTTCTGGTCACCACTGGACCCGACGACACCCGCCTTGACGGACGCGGGCTCCTTCGGCAGGTGGGCGACGACCTTGGAGGAGACCTTGGTCTCGACGTTGTACGGCGTGGCGTTGATCAGGTTGGCCATCTTCTGGCCGTACCAGAACGCGGCCACCTGCTTGGCGGCGAAGTTCGTGTCGGCCAGAGGTACGACCGGAACCTTCTCCGCCTGTGCGGGGGAGGCGACGAGTGCGGAAGCCAGCAGGCCGGCCGCCACGCCGCCGATAGCGAGGGTGCGCTTCACTTGTTCTCCCAGGTCTGGCGTGGGGCGTGACATTTGCCCCATGCGTCAGTAAAGGATGAAAATAAAGTTATCGGAGAAGATCAGTGGGGCGTAAGGGCTGTTACTGGAGCGATGCGTGACAGCCATCCCGGGATATAAGAAAAGGGCCCGGCTCAAGGCCGGGCCCTTTCCTTGGTCCAGTCAGAGCGTCAGAGTGAGTCTCAGACGATCTTGCCGGAAGCGAACTTCGCGGCGTACTGGTAGACGGCCAGGGTCTCACCGTCGAAGTACGGGGAGACGCTGGTGTCGATGCGCTTGTTGCCGTCGGTGTCGGAGACCGCGATGGTCACACCGTTGAGGTAACCGAGGCGCTTGGTGTTGCTGTAGCGGTACAGCCAGGACGAGCCGATCGAGCCCTCGCCGGTGAAGGAGGACTTGATGCCGACGAGCTCCTCGGCCTTGAGCGCCGGGGCAGCGGCCTTGAAGGTCTTGCCGTAGGCCCACTTGAGGGTCTTGCCGGTGAAGGCGTAGTTGCCGTCCGGGTGCGACCCGCTCGGGTAACCGAAGACGAAGACCGCGGAACCGATCTTCTGGTTGTAGGCCAGGCCCTGACCACCGACGTTGGCGCCGAGGGTGCCGACGTCCTTGAGGGCGATGTCGACGATCTTCCCCTTGAGGATGTAGTCGATGTCGAAGTTGGCCCAGAAGGTGACCTTGTACCAGCCGTTGTTGTAGGCGAAGTACAGGGCCTTGTAGTCCGCGGAGACGCGGATGTCGCCCTCGCCGTACTTGGCGCCGTTGAACTCTTCCTTGCTGACGCGGGTCACGGTGACGCCGGTGCCCCGGGACACCTTGAACTCCGTGGTGCCGCCACGCTGCTGGTTGATCTTGGCAGCGATGTCGTTGATGTCCTGCGCGGACGGGCTGCTCAGGGTGGCGTAGTTGTCGCCCCAGCCCTGGGCGTACGCCCACCAGAGGATGTTGATGTACTCCTTCTGGGACTCGGCGTGCCGGTTGCGAACCACCGTGCGGTAGTCCACGACGGGCTTGATCTCGCCGGCCCAGCCGGTGGTCTTGAGCTCGAGGTCCTTGCGGGCCTTCTCCGCGTCCGCCTTGGTCTCGAACTTGCGGTTGTCCACCCAGTTCTTGACCTTGTCGACGGCCACGTCGGTGACCTGGACACCGTTGTAGACGGTGACGAACGCGTAGTTGCGGTCGCCGTCCTCGTAGTTGTCGAAGTCGTAGTGGGTGTAGGCCGTCTTGCCGACGTAGATGCCCCACGGGGTCTTGCCCTGGTAGTAGCCGGGGATGAAGACCCACTTGTCGAGGGTGGCCTTGTTGCTCACCGTGTCGTAGACACAGTGACCGGCGGTCGCGACCAGGTTCTTGTACTGGCTCTGCACCGCGGTGGCCGAGCACCAGTGCGGCTTGTTGTCGGCGCCGATGAAGAACACCTTGCCGGTGGTCTTCGGCAGGTTGATGTTCTTCAGGTTGCTCGTGGCGGCCTTCTGGTCGCCACTGGAGCCCACGACGCCGGCCTTGCTGTCGGCGGAAGCGCCACCCGTGGAGACGTGCTTGGTCGGCAGCGTCGTCTCGACGTTGTAGGGGGTCGCGTTGATCAGGTTGGCCTTGCCCTGGCCGTACCAGAACGCGGCGACCTGCTTGGCGGCGAAGTTCGTGTTGGCCAGGTTGACCGGAGGAGCGACGTCCGAGTCGGCCTGAGCCGGCGCGGCGACGGCGGCGGCGGCCAGCAGGCCCGCCGCGATCCCGCCGAGGGCGAGGGTGCGCTTCATGGATTTCTCCCAGGTCTGTCGTGGGACGCCGCTTGCGCCCCATGCGTCAGTGAAGGATCGAGGAGAAAGCTATAGGAGAAAGCAGGGGTATGTAAGGCGATTCGTGAGGACTGTCGGTGAGGGGGAAATGGCGCATTGATGTCATAGTCTGCCGCCCTTGACCATGTTTGCGCTGATCACGTGGGCCTTGTTCGATCTTTTCGACTCACGGTCATGGAACGGTTCAGGAAATCCTGTGATGCAAATCACACATGGGAGATGAAACCAGGAGGAGTCCGGACTCCGTCAAAGTCGGTCCCGCCGCTGCGATGCGGCTTCCGCAAGAGGCTCTACAGAGGGGGTTTGCGCGGGTGAGGCGGGTGTTCGGGCGTGGACCGTCCAGCCGTGTGGAGCTCGGGATGCCGGCGCCTGAGATGGGTTCCCGGGGGTTTCATGGCGGGCACGGGACGCGGCGGCGGTGGAGCGGCCGGGCTGTGTCTGATTTCTCGGTCGCACCATTCGTCGCGCCCATCGGGTGATAGCAGGCGAGAAACAGGAAAAGGGCCCGGCTGGAAGCCGGGCCCTTTCCTTTGGTCCAGTTAGAGCGTCAGAGTGAGTCTCAGACGATCTTGCCGGAAGCGAACTTCGCGGCGTACTGGTAGACGGCCAGGGTCTCACCGTCGAAGTACGGGGAGACGCTGGTGTCGATGCGCTTGTTGCCGTCGGTGTCGGAGACGCCGATGGTCACACCGTTGAGGTAGCCAAGACGCTTGGTGTTGCTGTAGCGGTACAGCCACGAGGAACCGATCGAGCCCTCGCCGGTGAAGCTGGTCTTGACACCCACCAGCTCCTCGGCCTTGACGGCCGGGGCGGCCGCCTTGAAGGTCTTGCCGTAGGCCCACTTGAGGGTCTTGCCGGTGAAGGCGTAGTTGCCGTCCGGGTGCGACCCGCTCGGGTAGCCGAAGACGAAGACCGCGGTGCCGATCTTCTGGTTGTAGGCCAGGCCCTGCCCGCCGACGTTGGCACCCAGGGTGCCGACGTCCTTGAGGGCGATGTCCACGATCTTGCCGGTCAGCTTGAACTTCTTGGCGACATTCGCCCAGAACTTCGCCTTGTACCAGCCGTTGTTGTAGGTGTAGTAGAGCACACCGTCAACGATCTTGGCGTTGTCGTGGTCGTTGCCCACGGCCTTGATGTACTCGTCCTTCGAGATCCGGGAGATCTCGTAGCCGGCCTTGCCGCGGAAGGACGCGTCCTTGACCTCGCCACGCACCAGCGCGCCGAGCTTCTCGACCGTGTAGTCGATGCCGAACCACTGGCACCAACGGTCGAGCGGGATGTAGACCTTCTGCGACTCCTCGCCGTGCTTGGCGACGCGCCAGTCGAACTTCCACGGGAACTTCACGTCGTTCGGGCCGAAGGCCACGATCTCGCCGGCCCAGCCGGTGGTCTTGAGCTCGAGGTCCTTGCGGGCCTTCTCGGCGTCCGCGCGGTTGTCGAAGTAGCGGTCCTTGACCCAGTTCTTGACCTTGTCGACGGCCACGTCGGTGACCTGGACACCGTTGTAGACGGTGACGAACGCGTAGTTGCGGTCGCCGTCCTCGTAGTT
>NZ_JBFAOO010000142.1:0-18630 GCF_040675265.1 Microbispora sp. NPDC049633 | reverse complement strand
GTCCTGCTCGTCGTCGCCCTGCGGATCACCAGCGCCCGGCGCCGCAAGCGCATCGAGAAGCTGATCCTCAGCAGCCAAGGCAGACCCCTCGGAGCGTGAGCCCACGAGCGCGAACGGATCGACGGCCCCGGTGACACCTGCCATGGGGCGAACCCAGCCCACCCGCCCAGCGACATCCGCCCCCAAGGAGGTGGCGATCATCAACCGACCACCCAGACAGCCGGTCCGGAGCCGGGTGCCCGGCCTCGTGGCCGCGTTCGTAATCGGCGCGCTCGTCGCCGGCGGCCTGGTGTTCTGGACGACCCGGCCGAGTTCACTCGAGCAGATGGCCGACCAGATCCGCACCGAATCCGCCCTCCGTGACAAGACGCAGATCAAGACCCTGACCGAGCTGGCCCGCACCACGCGCGACCGGCTCGTCCCGGTGGTCGAAGGGCTGAGCCGGGCCATGCCCGTCGACGGCACCGCGGGTCCGGCCGTGGTGACCACGGCCGACGTCGAGAACTGGCGGAAGGCGGCCACCAGCGCCGTCGAAGGCTTCGCCGACCCGCCGTCCGGCGAGACCGCCACCAACGTGGCGAGGTCGACTCTCGCCTCCGCCGTACGGCAGCTCGCCACGACCGTCGACACCTACGCGGCCGCGCGCGACCTCACCGGAGCGGCCCGCACCACCGCTCTGGACCTGGCCGCACGGCAACGCGCCGACGCGCTCTTCACCTGGTCGGTCGGGGGCACCGCCCTCGACGCCGTGAACGTCGACGCCGGCAACGGGCATCAGCACGTGTTCCTCCCGACGACGCCCGGCGACGGAGCGCTCACCCCCGACACCGAACCCGAGGGGAGTCACGAATCGTGACCAAGGCATTGAAATACGTCCTCGCCGTCCTGCTGGCCGGGCTCGCGCTGACGCTCGGCGCACCGGCGGCCTCCGCCCACGGCGGACCGATCAAGCTGGAGGTGATCGGGGACGGCGACCACAACGTCAACGTTCTGGTGACGTACAAGGAGGACAAGCACCCCGTCACGGAGATCGTCGAGGCGACGCTGACCGCGACCTCCGCCGACGGCCGCACCTTCGGGCCGGTGCCGCTGAGGTCGGCGCCCGAGGGCCAGAACCTCTACCGCGCCGCGGAGCCGCTGCCGAGCGGCGAGTGGAAGGTCACTGTGAAGGCCACCGAGCCCGCCAAGGCGAGCAAGACGGTGACGGTGAAGGCCGGTGCGGTCGACGTCGTCCCCGAGGCCCCGGCGACCACGCTCACGCCGGAGAAGGCGGCGGCGGCCGGGTCCGTGCTCAGCGACCGGGCGGCCGCGCAGGACGCCGACGACTCGGGCATGCCGCTGAAGATCGGCATCATCGCCGTCGTGGTGGTCATCGCCGTCGCGGCCTTGGTCTTCATCCTCCGTCGCAGGGACCTGTACGCCCGGCGCTGAACGCGCGCGGTCCTGCCCGGCCCGGGCCGGGCGGCAGCGCACAGCGGACACGCCGATTCCGCCGGGGTACGCGGATGTCGCAGGAGGGCCGGTCACACCGACCGGCCCTCCTGCGCCGTTTCCGGCGAAGAGGGTTCCCGACGAACAGGGTTCCGGTGAACGAGTTCTCCGGCTCGCATGGGGAAGGGCCGCCCGAACGCCCTGACGGCCCGGAGGGGAAGGGCCCGGGGGGAAAGGCGCCGCAGGGGAAGCACGGGAGGGGGGATCCCGGTGGGCGTTCGGACGGCCTCGGTAGGCTCCGGCCGGTCGGAGACCGGCCGTCGCGAGGTTCTAGGATCTGCTCACTCCGGCAGCATCCGGCGGCACGGGACGGTCAGGAAGCGGCCGGGGCGAAGACGCCGAAGAGGTTGCCGGACGGGTCGTGGAGGTAGGCGAAGTCGGGGCCGCTCTCGTTGCCCACGACCTCGCTGAGCACCTTCCCGCCCAGGGCCTCCACCTTCCGGCAGGTCTCGGTCACATCCCGCACCAGGACGGTGAAGACGGCGTGGCCGGGCATGTCGCCGCCGGTGCCGAACACCCCGCCGCGCACCTCGTCGTCACCGTCATAGCTGATGAGCCGGTAGTCCATGCCGACCGCGGCCGAGTCCTCGTCGGTGCGGAACCGCCAGCCGAACAGGCCGCCGTAGAACCGCTGGACGCCCTCGGGGTCGTCGCTCGCGATCTCGAACCAGGCGACCGTGTCGACAGCGGGGGCGGGAGTGGTCATCGTCGTCTCTTTCTCTCTGCTTTCCGGGTTCTCGGTGAGGTAGAGCCTCCCGCCCTTCGGCGACACCCCCCTGTCGGCGTTTCCGGAATCTCACGAACATTTTTTCGAAACTCGGATCAGTCGAGCACCGGTGTCCGCGCGATCATGTCCGGCACGTCGGCGTCGAACGCCTCCAGGGGCCGGCCGGGCACCGGCTCCTCGGTGAGGACGGCCTCGGCGATCCGGTCGAGCCGGAACACCCTGACGGCGTCGCGCAGGCGGCACCAGGCCACCAGATACCACCACCCGCTCCGCCCGCCGACGAACGCCCCGGGTTCCACCTCCCTGGTCGTCAGCACACCGTGCGCGTCGCTGTACTGGATGCGCAGCACGACGCTCCGGAGCAGGGCCTCCTCGATGACCCTGCCGATCGACCCCGTGTATCGGGACTCCGGCTTGTCCTCGGTGAGGATCTGCACGCGGGCGGCCAGCTGCCGGGCCCGCTCCCCCTCGGGACCGGGCATGGCGGCGACGAGCTTGCGCAGCGCGCTGCGCGCGTCGTCGGCGAAGGGCTGCTGTTCTGTGCGGCTGAGCGCGATCGCCACCGCCACGGCCTCGGCGGGGGTGAAGTTGAGCGGGGGCAGGGACATGCTCTTGTCCAGCGCGTAGCCTCCCCTCCGCCCGACCTCCGCGTAGATGGGCACGCCGGCCTGCTGCAGCGCGGAGATGTCCCGCTCGATGGTCCGCGAACTCACCTCGAAGCGCAGGGCGAGCTCACGCGCGGACCGGCAGCGCGGGGAGATCGCCCGCAGGTCCTCGACGATCGCGTAGAGCCGGTCGGTACGGTTCACGCCGGAGAGGGTAGGCCACCCCACCGACATTTCTCGCTGACCCGTTCGAGTGACGCCCGTTCCCTCAGGTCACGGCAGGAGCCGGGGCGCCATGCCGCCACGGCGGGTGCCCGATGACCGTCAGCCGCCGACGGCCTCGGCGAGTTCGGCCAGGCGGTCGCGGCCCGGCTCGGGGAACCGCTCGTCCAGGACCTCGGCCCAGGAGATCCGGTCGAGCCGGAAGACGCGTACGTCGTCGCGTAACCGGCACCAGGCCACCAGGTACCAGTGCCCGCCCCGGCCGCCGAGACAGATGCTCGGCTCGACGTCCCTGACCGTGGGCCCGCCCTTGCTGTTGACGTACTCCAGGCGCAGCACGTGCCGCCCGCGCAGCGCCCTGTCGATGGCGCGCTTCACCGAGTCGGGGCCCGCGAGCGCGTACCCGCCCTGGTCGAGCCGGATCGGGACGCCGGCCTCCCGGAGCTTCGCGACGTCGCGCACGACGGTGCTCCTGCTGACCCCGAGACGCGAGGCGAGCTCGCGCGCCGACAGGCATCCGCCGGATTCCAGCTCCTTCACCAGCGCGTCGCGGCGTTTCATGATTCGACGCTACGTCGATCAGTGCGGCGAAACCCGCCCAACACACCTCACTCGGACGCCACAGCACTATCACCCCACGTGCGCAGGAGTCCCCCAGGGATGGGCGTTGCGGATGCGCTCGGGCGGGATCCCGCACAGGGCCGCGCGCTCGCACCCGAACCGCTGCCAGTCGAGCTGGCCCGGCGCGTGGGCGTCGGAGTCCACGGCGAACTCGCAGCCCATCTCGTACGCCAGCCGCATCAGGCGCTTGGGCGGGTCGAGCCGGTCGGGCCGGGAGTTGATCTCCACCGCGACCCCGAACCTCCGGCACGCCTCGAAGACGATCTCGGGGTCGAACCGGGACTCCGGCCGCCCTCGTCCGCGTACGACGCGGCCCGTGCAGTGCCCGAGGACGTCCACATGGGGGTTGGACACCGCCGTGACCATCCGCCGGGTCATCTCCGCGGCGTCCATCCGCAGCAGCGAGTGGACGCTCGCCACCACGACGTCCAGCCGTTCGAGCAGCTCGGGCTCCTGGTCGAGCGAGCCGTCGGTGTTGATGTCCACCTCGATGCCGGTCAGGATCCGGAACGGCGGGCCGCCGTCCCCGGCGTACCGCTCGTTGAGCCCGGCGACCACGTCGAGCTGCCGCCGCAGCCGGTCGGCGGACAGGCCGTGCGCGACGGTCAGCCGGGGCGAGTGGTCGGTCAGCGCGAGGTACTCGTGACCGAGCGCGCGGGCGGCCTCGGCCATCTCCTCGATGGGCGATCCGCCGTCCGACCAGTCGGAGTGACTGTGGAAGTCGCCGCGCAGCGCCGACCGCAGCGCCTGCGCGGCCTCGTCCAGGTCGACGTCCTTGGTGTCCTCCAGCCGCCGCAGGTAGGTCGGCACGGCGCCGTCCAGCGCCTCGGTGACGGCCAGGGCCGTGACCTTGCCGATGCCCTTCAGGCCCGTCAGGCCGCCGGTGCGCGCGAGCCGCACCAGCTCCTCGCGGGGCAGTTCCTCGATCGCGGCGGCGGCGCCGCGGAAGGCGCGCACGCGGTACGTCGGCTCGCCGGCCCGTTCCAGCAGGAAGGCGATGCGCTTGAGTGCCTCGACGGGGTCCACATCCGGCACGCTACCCGGCGCACGCAGCATCAGCCGGCCGGGACATAACAGACTCATCAGGAACCCCAGGACTGCCTGTCCCGTTCGTCCAGCCAGACGATAATGTGTGCCGATCTCGACAAAGCAGGAGCCCGATTGGCAGAGCCCGGGGAGAGCCCCCCACCGAAGATGACGCCACCCGGCAACTCCTCCATGCCCGTCCACCCCATGGCGATGAGCGGCGCGCCGCGGCCTGCGGCGACGCCGCCCGCGAGCGGCGTCAAGTCCTCCACCATGATCAAGCTCGGCACGCTGGGCGTCCTGTCCGTCCTCGTCGTCGGCTTCTGCGCGGCTCAGGACGACGACTACGAGGAGGTCGGCGCGGACTGCGTGGACACCTCCACGATGAACCCGGACGGGTCGTACGTCGTCGTCGACGACTACTACTGCGACGACGATGACGACGGCCACAGCCACTACTCCGGCTCGCACGGCGCGTACCGCTGGTACTACGGCGGCACCCGCAACGGAGGCCGCGTCTACCATGGCACGACGATCCGGCCGGCCGACGCGCACATCACCACCCGTACCGGGCGCGTGGTCCAGCGGGGCGGGTTCGGATTCGGCCACGGCAGCCGCGGCGGCTGACGGATGCGCAGAACGACCTCGGCGCCCAGGGAGGACTGGGCCGCCCTCATCGAGTCGCAGGGTCTCGCGTTCCACCGCTCCGCCCACCCCGAGGGGCTCACCCGGCCGTACTGGGACGAGAGCGTCCATTACGTCTTCACCATGGACGAGGTCCTGTCCCTGGAGGAGCAGGTCGAGGAGCTGCACCGGATGTGCCTGGCCGCGGCCGACCACGTCGTGACCTCCGGCCGGTTCGCGGACCTCGGCATCCCGCCGCACTGCCGCGCGGCCGTCGCGGAGTCGTGGCGGCGGCGCGACCCGCACGTCTTCGGCCGCTTCGACCTGCGCTACGACGGCACCGGGCCGGCCAAGCTGCTGGAGTACAACGCCGACACCCCGACCAGCCTGGTCGAGAGCTCCGTCGTGCAGTGGTTCTGGCTCAAGGACGTGTATCCCGAGGACGACCAGTGGAACTCGCTCCACGAGCGCCTGGTCGACCGATGGAAGTCGCTCACGCTCCAGACGGGCCCGGCCCACTTCGCGTGGACCAGCGCCGACGAGACGGGCGAGGAGGCCATGACCATCGGCTACCTCCAGGAGACCGCGGAGCAGGCCGGGCTCGTCACGGCGGCGATCGCCATGGAGGACATCGGCTGGGACCCGCTCAACCTCCGGTTCGTCGACATGGAGCACCGGGTCGTCCGCACGCTGTGCAAGCTCTACCCCTGGGAGTGGATCGTCGCCGAGCCGTTCGCGCCGCACGCGCTCGCGCAGCAGGTCTCGATGACGTGGATCGAGCCGCTGTGGAAGATGCTGCTGTCCAACAAGGCGCTGCTGGCGATCCTCTGGGAGCTGTACCCGGGCCACCCCAACCTGCTGCCCGCCTACCTCGACGGTCCCCGCGAGCTGTCCGGCGGTCCCGGCTACGTGCGCAAGCCGCTGCTCGGCCGCGAGGGCGCATCGATGCGGATCGCCGCGCCGGGCGTCGAGATGGAGACCGCGGGCGAGTACGGCACGGAGGGCTTCGTCTACCAGGAGTTCCTGCCGTTGCCCGAGTTCGACGGCTGGCGTCCGGTGCTCGGCGCCTGGATGGTCGACGACGAGTCGGCCGGGCTCGGCATCCGGGAGACCTCCGGCCTCGTCACCGACGACACGTCCTCTTTCGTCCCCCACCGCATTCACGGCTGAAAGCGAAGGCCCCCCGTGGACACCAAGACCTCCATCGCCGACGTGCTCGCGCACGGCTCCCTGGCGATCCTCGCGTACGCCATCCTGGGCGTGCTACTCCTCGTCGCCGGGTTCTACGTCATCGACCTGGCGACGCCCGGCAGGCTCAGCAAGATCATCCGTACCGACCGCAACCCCAACGCCACGGTGCTGGCCGCCTCCAGCGTCGCCGGCGTTGGGCTCATCGTGGCGGCCTCCATCTGGTCGTCGGGCGGCGCCCTGCAGGAGGGGCTGCTCGCGACGCTCGTGTTCGGCCTGGTGGGCATCGCCGTGCAGACGCTCGGCATGGTCGCCTTCGACAAGGTCGCCGGCATCTCGGTGCGCGAACTCGTCCGGGAGACCACACTGCAGCCCGCCGCCGTCCTTCTCGGCGTGACACACTTCTTCATCGGCCTCATCACGGCCGTCGCCGTCATCTGACCCGTTACGGACGTGGTCCCGCGCGCCGTGAAACATTCATCGGCCGGCGGGAGGACTCCCAGGTGGGAGCGGCAGGCGGCCCGCGGAGAAGTTTGCGCGGGTACGCCCGTATAGACCGTTCCGGCCCGGAGGGCCTAATCTCCTCCTCGTGATCACGGGGACCACTACGTCCGGGCAACCGGCGGAGGAGCCACCCCGGGAAGCCAGCGACCCCGACGACACCCTGGAGGCAGCCGCCGTGGACGGAACGGCCGTCACGGAGCCGGAGGACACGGCAGGCCCTCGGGCAGCCGGCACGGCGGAGCCCGAAGACGCCGTCGGCGCCACGGCCGCCGCCGGACCGGAGGAGCAGCGGGGCGGCCAGGCCGGTGAGAGCGCGCCCCGGGGTCCCGCCGGGCGGTTCCTGAGGTCCCACCGGCACCTCATCGCGGTGTCCGTGCTGTGCGGGCTGTCGGCGGCCCTGAACTGGACCCTGTCCCTGCTCAGGTTCGCCCACTTCCAGGTGGCCACCTACGACCTCGTCATCTTCGACCAGGCGGTGCGCGGATACTCGCGTTTCTCCGCGCCCACGGTGCCGCTGCGCGGGGTCACCGGCGGTTTCGGCATGGACTATGTCCAGCTCGCCGACCACTTCTCGCCGATCCTGGCCGTGCTTGCGCCCTTCTACTGGCTCCACGACGGGCCCGAGACGCTGCTCGTCGCGCAGGCCGTGCTGTTCGCCCTGGCCATTCCGTTCATCTGGATGTTCACCCGCCGCGTGCTCGGCACCCCCCACGCCTACCTCGTCTCCGCGGCGTACGCGATCTCCTGGCCGATCGCGCAGGCGACGGCGGTGGAGTTCCACGAGGTCGCCTTCGTGCCGCTGCTGAGCGCGATCGCCATCGAGCGGCTGCACGCCGGGCGGCGGCTACCCGGGCTGCTCGCGGTGCTCGGCCTGCTGCTCACCAAGGAGGACATGGGCCTCCTGGTGGCGGGTCTCGGTGTTTGGCTGTTCCTCACCGGGCAGCGCCGGCTCGGCGCCGGGCTGGCCGTCGCCGGAGTGGCCGTGTTCCAGGTGGTGCGCAAGTTCCTGATCCCGCTGGCCGGCGGCAACCCGGCCTACTACACGCGTTACTCCAAGCTCGGCGAAGACCTGCCGCAGATGCTGTGGAGCGCGGTCACGCGGCCGCACGAGTTCGTGGCCATGCTCTTCGACGACCACTCGAAGTGGGACACCTGGGGCCTGCTGCTGTGGCCGGCGCTGTTCCTGTGCCTGCTGTCCCCGCTGGTCCTGGCGGCGCTGCCGCTGATCCTGGAGCGGCTGCTGGCCGACTCGGACAACTGGTGGTCGACCGGCTGGCACTACGACGCGTTCGTGGTGGTGATCCTGCTGCTGGCCGGGGTGGACGGCGCCGCCCGGCTGATCCGGTGGCTGGAGCGGCGCGGGGTGCCGCGCCCCGGGCACGGCCTGCGGCTGGCCTACGCCGCCGCGGTCTTCGCGGTCGCGGTCACCACGGTCCCCTACCGGCCGTTCGACAACCTCCTGAACCCCGACTTCTACCGGCCCGACCCGCGTACGGCGGCCCGGGAGCAGGCCATGAGCCTGGTCCCCGACGGCGTCGTGGTGGAGGCGACCGACGACTTCGGCGCGCGGCTGTCCGGCCGGACGACCGTGCTGTGGTGGGACTACCAGAAGCGGGGCACGCCCTGGATCGTGGCCTCGATCAACAACGACCTGCGCGGCCTGATCAACACCTACCTCGTCGAGGGCTACGAGATGCGCCTCGACCGTGAGGACATCGTCGTCCTGCATCGCATCGGCGCCTGACGTCGCCGTTCCACCTGCGGCGACGCCGTCCACGCCCCCGTACGGCACGATCTCGGGAATGACCTGGCACGCTAGAGGGCGTGAGCGAGCGGGGCACGGGGAGCGGCGGACAGGTGCGTACGGACGGGCAGGGCGAAATCGCCCGGGTGGCCGGAGACGGTGTGCCGATGAGCGACAGGATCCGGGAGGACACGGCGCGGCGGCTCGACCGGGCCATGGGCAGCCTCGGAACGGCCGCGATGGCCCGGATGGAGGAGCGGCTGGCCTGGTACCGCGCGCTGTCGGCGGAGGACAGGTCGTGGGTCGGGCTGGTGGCGCAGGCCGGCATCGCGGCGTTCGTGGAGTGGTTCGGCCACGCGGGCGAGGGACGGCCGACGCCGAGCATCGAGTTCTTCGGCACCGCGCCGCGTGAGCTCAAGCGCAGCGTGTCGCTCCAGCAGACGGTCGACCTCGTCCGCATCGTCGTCGAGGTCGTCGAGGCCCAGGTCGAGGAGCTGGCCGCGCCCGGCGGCGCGGAGCTGCTGCGGCACGCGATGCTGCGCTACACGCGCGACGTCGCCTTCGCCGCCGCGCAGGTGTACGCCAGGGAGGCCGAGGCGCGCGGCTCGTGGGACGCGCGGCTGGAGGCGCTGATCGTGGACGCGCTGGTGCGCGGCCAGGTCGACGACGGGCTGCACTCGTGGGCCGCCGCGCTCGGCTGGACCTCCGCGCCGGTCGTCGTCTTCGCCGGGTACGCCCCCGACGAGGACCCGCAGAGCGTCATCGACGGGCTGCGCGACAAGGGCCGCCGTCTCGGCCACGAGCTGCTCGCCGGGGTGCAGGGCGACCGGCTCATCGTCATCGTGGGCGGCGCGGACGGCGTCAAGGACGCGGCGCGCGGCGTCGTGGCGCGCTTCGGTCCCGGACCCGTCGTCATCGGGCCCGAGGTGCCCGACCTGCACGCGGCGGCCAGATCGGCCCGCGCCGCCATCGCGGGGCTGCGCGCCGCCGCCGGCTGGCCCGACGCCCCGCGCCCGGTGCTCGCCGAGGACCTGCTGGCCGAGCGCGCGCTGGACGGCGACGAGGACGCCCGGGCCCAGCTGGTGGAGAACGTCTACAAGCCGCTCGCCGGGACCCCGCTGCTCGACACGCTCGCGACGTACCTGGAGCAGGGGACCTCCCTCGAGGCGACCGCCCGGTTGCTGTTCGTCCATCCCAACACCGTGCGGTACCGTCTACGTAAGATCACGGAACTGACCGGGTACCAACCCACCGAGGGACGGTCCGCATTCACCCTCCAGGTGGGTCTCATACTCGGGCGCCTGTCCGTAACCTGAGCCGGGTGCCTTAATCTTCTCGACACCGAAACTGTAGGTACCCCACAACGCGGCGGCCACAAAGTTCGTTCGGATCTCCATCAGTGTGGTGAACCTCTACAGGGCAGGGTTGAGTACGTGCTCGTCATCGTCGCTCCGGGCCAAGGCGCCCAGACCCCAGGATTCCTCAGTCCGTGGCTCGAGATCCCCGAGTTCCGCGAGCGGATCTCCGCGTGGTCGGAGATCGTGGAGCTCGATCTCGTGTCGTACGGAACGACCGCCGGCGCCGACGAGATCCGCGACACCGCCGTGGCCCAGCCCCTGCTGGTGGCGGCCGCCCTGGCGTCGTCGGAGATTCTCGGGGTCCGGCCCGACATGGTGGCCGGGCACAGCGTGGGCGAGCTCGCCGCCGCCGCGATCGCCGGTGTGCTGACCCCCGAGCAGGCCCTCGCCCTGGTGCGCGAGCGCGGCCGGGCCATGGCCAAGGCCGCCGCCGTCACCGAGACCGGCATGAGCGCGGTGCTCGGCGGCGTGGAGGAGGACGTCCTCACCGTGATCTCCAAGCACGGACTGACCCCCGCCAACATGAACGGCGCGGGTCAGATCGTCGCGGGCGGCACGCGGGCGCAGCTGGAGGCCTTCGCGGCCGAGCCGCCGGAGAAGGCGCGGGTGCGCCCCCTGGCGGTCGCCGGAGCCTTCCACACCGTCCACATGGCCCCCGCCGTCGAATACCTGCGCGCCGAGGCCGCGGCGCTCACCCCCGCGGACCCGTCGGTCACGCTGCTGTCCAACGCCGACGGCGCGGCCGTCGCCGGAGGTGGTGAGTTCCTGGACCGGTTGGTGAACCAGGTGGCCAACCCGGTCCGGTGGGACGCCTGCATGGCGACGATGGCCGAGCGCGGCGTCACCGCCATGATCGAGCTGCTGCCCGGCGGCACGCTGACGGGCCTGGCCCGGCGCGCCCTGCCCGGCGTGAAGACCGTGGCGCTCAAGACCCCCGCTGACCTGGACGCCGCCAGGGAGGTGCTGAAGTGAGGCTCGACCAAGGCGCTCCCGCGGCGAGGGTGCTCGCCTTCGGCGGCTACCAGCCCGCCCAGGTCGTGACCAACGACGATCTCGCCGCCCGGATCGACACCAACGACGAGTGGATCCAGAGCCGCGTCGGCATCAAGGAACGCCGCGTGGCTGGCCCGGAGGAGTCGGAGATCGACCTCGCGGTGCAGGCGGGCGGCAAGGCCCTCGCGGCAAGCGGCCTGTCGAGCGACGACATCGACCTGGTGATCGTGGCGACCTGCACGATCGAGGCCCCCATCCCCAACGCCGCGGGCCGCGTCGCCCACCGGCTCGGCATCACGGCCCCCGGGGCCTTCGACATCAACGCCGCCTGCGCCGGGTTCTGCTACGCGCTGGCCGCCGCGTCCGACGCGGTGCGGTCGGGCTCGGCGACCAACGTCCTGGTCGTCGGCAGCGAGAAGCTCACCCAGTGGGTCGACCCCGAGGACCGGTCGACCGTCGTCATCTTCGCCGACGGCGCGGGCGCCGCGGTCGTGGGCCCCTCCGACCGGCCGGGCATCGGCCCGGTGGCCTGGGGCAGCGCGGGCGACAAGGCCGAGGCGATCGCCATCAAGGACCGCAATTCCTTCCTGCACCAGGAAGGCCAGACGGTGTTCCGCTGGGCCACCACGGCGCTTCACCCGGTGGCCAAGCTCGCCTGCGAGCGTGCGGGGGTGGACCCCGCCGACCTGAACGCGTTCGTCCCCCATCAGGCGAACCTGCGGATCGTCGAGGCCATCGCGCGCAAGCTGGGCGCCGACAAGGCCGTCGTCGCCAAGGACATCGTGCTCGCCGGCAACACCTCGGCCGCGTCGATCCCGCTCGCGCTCTCTCGCATGATCGAGCGCGGCGAGGTCCGGTCGGGCGACCTGGCCCTGCTGCTGGGCTTCGGCGCCGGTCTCACCTACGCCTCCCAGGTGATCGAGATCCCCTGAGGAACTTGTACGGCCTGCCGTACAGAGCTGGGGCAACCCAGAAAACCCGGAAGACAGAAAATCCAAGGAGTAGTCGCGACATGGCAGTGACCGAGCAGGAGATCCTCGCGGGCCTCGGCAAGATCATCAACGAGATCACCGGCATCCCGGCCGACGAGGTCACCCCGGAGAAGAGCTTCGTGGACGACCTGGACATCGACTCGCTCTCGATGGTCGAGATCGCCGTCGCGGCCCAGGACGAGTTCGGCGTCGAGATCCCCGACGACCAGCTCAAGCACCTGAAGACCGTCAAGGACGTCATCAGCTTCATCCAGGCCTAGTAGTCCCCGCCGTACGACGGCCGCACGGACGTGCCCGCCCCGCCTCCGACGAGACGCCAGGGCGCGTCCGGCCCCCTTTCACGCCATACGCAAGAGGAGTGCAGACAAGTGAGTAAGGACCGGGTACGTGTCGTAGTCACCGGGCTCGGCGCGACGACGCCCCTCGGTGGAGACGTCGCATCGACCTGGTCGGCGCTCCTCGAGGGGCGGTCGGGCATCCGCCCGCTCACCGAGGACTGGGTCGACACCGTGCCGGTGAAGTTCGCCGGCGTGGCGGCCGTCGATCCCGGCGAGGTGCTTGCCCGGCCCGAGGCGAGGAGGCTCGACCGCGCCGAGCAGTTCGCCCTGATCGCCGCCAGGCAGGCCTGGCAGGACGCGGGCGCGCCCGAGGTGGACGGGGACCGGCTGGGCGTGGTGGTCGGCAGCGGCATCGGCGGCATCGGAACGATCCTGTCCGCCTACGACCTCTACCGGGAGAAGGGCTGGAACCGGCTGTCGCCGTTCACCGTGCCCATGCTCATGCCCAACGGCTCGGCCGGTTGGATCAGCATCGAGCTGGGCGCCAAGGCCGGCGCGCACGCCACGGTCAGCGCCTGCGCCACCGGCGCCGAGTCCATCGGCTACGGCATCGACATGATCCGCTCCGGCCGGGCCGACATGGTGGTCGCCGGCGGCACCGAGGCGGCGATCCACGGTCTGAACGTGGCGTCGTTCGCCGCGGCGCGGGCCATGTCGACCCGCAACGACGAGCCCGAGCGCGCCTCCCGCCCGTTCGACAAGGGCCGCGACGGCTTCGTGCTCGGTGAGGGCGCGGGCATCGTGGTGCTGGAGTCGGAGGAGCACGCCCTGGCCCGCGGCGCCCGCATCTACGCCGTGGCCGCCGGAGCCGGTTACACCAGCGACGCCTACCACATCACCGGGCTCGACCCTGACGGCAAGGGCGGCCAGGAGGCCATGCTCCGGGCCCTCAGGAACGCGGACCTCTCCCCGTCGGACGTCGTCCACGTCAACGCCCACGCCACTTCGACCCCGCTCGGCGACGAGATCGAGGCTCGTGCGATCAAGGAGGCCATCGGCGGCCACGCGATCGTCACCGCCACCAAGTCGATGACCGGCCACCTCCTCGGCGGCGCCGGCGGCATCGAGTCGATCTTCACCATTCTCGCCCTGCACGAGCGGATCGTGCCGGCCATCGCGAACCTGGACGACCCGGCCGACGGCATCGAGGTCGACCTCGTACGCGGCGAACCCCGCAAGCTCGAGGGCGACCAGCTCGCCGCGATCAACAACTCCTTCGGGTTCGGCGGACACAACGTCGCCGTGGCCTTCACGACGGTTTGACAAGGGAGTCTCGAATGACTGTGCTCGACAGCAGGACGGTGGCCGACGCCGCCGACGCGGCCGCCGTCGATCCTCGTGACCCCCTGGTGCGCCTCGGCCACCTGCTGGACGAAGGGTCGATCCGGACGATCACCCCCGAGGACAGGAGCGGCGTGCTGGCGGTGACCGGCCGCGTCGAGGGCGTGCCGGTCGTGGCGTTCTGCAGCGACGCCCGGGTCCAGGGCGGCGCGATGGGCGCGGTGGGCTGCGAGCACATCGTCCACGCCTACGACGTCGCGGTGCGCGAGCGTGTGCCGATCATCGGCCTGTGGCACTGCGGCGGCGCCCGGCTCGCCGAGGGCGTGGAGTCCCTGCACGCCGTGGGCCGCGTGTTCGCCGCCATGACCAAGGCGTCCGGCCTGGTTCCCCAGATCTCCGTCGTCGTCGGCCCGGCGGCCGGCGGCGCCGCCTACGGCCCGGCCCTGACCGACATCGTGATCCTGGCCGACCAGGGCCGCATCTTCGTCACCGGTCCCGACGTCGTCCGCAGCGTCACCGGCGAGCAGATCGACATGGCGGCCCTCGGCGGCCCCGAGCCGCACAGCAAGCGCAGCGGCGTCGTCCACGTCGTCACCAAGGACGAGCCCGAGGCGATGCTGCGCGCGCGCCAGCTCGCCAGCCTGCTCGGTCACCAGGGCCGGGTGCGCGAGGTGGACGAGGTCGACTTCAGCGACCTGCTCCCCGACAACCCCCGCCGCGCCTACGACGTGCATCCGCTGGTGAAGGGGCTGCTCGACGAGCCCGGCGTGGAGCTGCACCCCAAGTGGGCGCCCAACATCGTCACCACCCTGGGCCGGCTCGGCGGCCGCACGGTCGGTGTCATCGCCAACAACCCCATGCGGCTCGGCGGCTGCCTCGACTCCGCCTCCGCCGAGAAGGCCGCCCGCTTCGTCCGGATGTGCGATGCCTTCGGAGTGCCGCTGGTGGTGCTCGTGGACGTGCCCGGTTACCTTCCCGGTGTCGGTCAGGAGCACGACGGCGTCGTCCGGCGCGGCGCGAAGCTGCTGCACGCGTTCGCCGAAGCGTCCGTGCCCCGCGTCACACTGATCACCCGCAAGGCGTACGGCGGGGCCTACATCGCGATGAACTCCCGCTCGCTCGGCGCGACCCGGGTGTTCGCCTGGCCGAACATCGAGGTGGCGGTCATGGGCGCGGTCGCGGCGGTGCGCATCCTGAAGCGGCGTGAGCTCGCGGCCGCCCCCGAGGAGGAGCGCTCCGCCCTCGAGGCCCGGCTGGCCGAGGAGCACGAGAAGACCGCGGGCGGCCTCCAGCGCGCCCTCGACCTCGGCGTCATCGACGAGGTGATCGAGCCGGCCAAGACACGCGGCGCGATCGCCCGGGTGCTCGCCCAGGCCACCCCGGCCCGGGGCGCCCACGGCAACATCCCGCTCTGACGACGTACCGGAAGCGCCGGTCCCCGCATCCGGGGGCCGGCGCTTTCGCGTTCTCCCGGCGCCGTCGACTACTTGACGTTCGACGACAAGTACTTGATGCTGGTCGTCAAGTAGGAGGGAGGCGGGCATGGACGAACGCCGCGAACTGGCCGAGGACCTGCGCCGGATCGTCGGCGGCAGGGTGCTCGGCGCGCTGGAGATCCTGTTCGAGCCGGACGAGCTGTCCGGCGAGGACACGCGGCTGCGCGAGCTTCTGGCGGTGAAGAGCCGGGCCTGGGCCGACGTGCTGTGCGGCGAGGACGACCGCGCGGCCGCCTTCCTCGCGATCCGGCTGGTGAGCGCGCTGTATCCCGGCGACACGCCGTTCGATCCGCCCGCCGCGTGGTGGGGCACCCCACTCGGCCGGGCGGTCGCCCGGCGCGCGGGGCACCCGGCCGCGACCGCGGTGCCGGTCTCGGTCGCCGCGGCGATGCTCGGCATCACCCGCCAGGGCGTGCACGACCTCGTGCGCCGCCACAAGCTCGACCGCGATTCCGGGGGCGCGATCACCACGGCGTCGATCCAGGCCCGCCTCTCCCGCAGCCGCGGCGACCGCGCCGCGGCCGGCACGAGGAGGCTTGAATGACCGTTTCCACCGGTTCCACCGGCGACGTCCTGCGACTCGCGGACGGCCTGGCCGTCCGGCGGCTGGGGTACGGCGCGATGCAGCTGCCGGGCCCGGGCGTGTGGGGCCCGCCGCGCGACCACGCCACCGCGCTCGCCGTGCTGCGCCGGGCTGTGGAGCTGGGCGTCACCCACATCGACACCAGCGACTTCTACGGCCCGCACGTCGCCAACGACCTGATCAGACAGGCCCTGCACCCCTATCCCGACGACCTGGTCATCGCCACCAAGGTCGGCGTGGTCCGCGACGAGTGGCACGGCTTCGAGGCCGCCGCGGAGCCGGAGCGGCTGCGCGAGCAGGTCGAGGACAACCTGGTCCGGCTCGGCCGGGCCCGGCTCGACCTCGTCTACCTGCGGGTGGGCGGCGACGGACTGCTGTTCCCCGGCGAGGCGCCCTTCGCCGAGTCCTTCCGGGCACTGGCCGAGCTCCGCGAACGCGGGCTGATCCGCGCGCTCGGGCTCAGCGGCGTGACGACGGGACAACTGGCCGAGGCACGCGCGATCGCGCCCGTGACGGCGGTGCAGAACCGGTTCCACCTGTTCGACCGGTCGGCCGCGGACGTCCTGACCGCGTGCGAGGCCGCCGGCATCGCGTTCGCCGCCTACTTCCCGCTCGCCGCCGGCATGCTCCGGCCCGGACTGGATCTGTCGCAGGCCCCGCCCGGCATGGTCCCCTCGGCCGAGCGGCTGGCCGTGCTCGACGAGGTCGCCGGCCGGTACGGCGCGACCCGCGCCCAGGTGGCGCTCGCCTGGCTGCTCGGCCGTTCCCCGGTGACCCTGGCGATTCCCGGCACCTCCTCGCTCGCCCACCTGGAGGAGAACATGGCCGCGGCCCTGCTGCGCCTGTCCCCCGGGGACATCGCCCTGCTGGACCGGCTCGCCTGATCCGGTCCGCCCGGTCCGTACGCCACGGGCCGGGCGGACGCGGGCGAGGTCAGGACGTGAGCTCGGGGAGCTCCAGGTAGGACTTGCCGCGGACGAACCACTGGAAGTCGGCGGCGTTCCTGCCGCCGGGCGAGGGCAGCCCGGCCCGCAGGTTCACCGCCGTGTTGACCAGGCCCCAGTCGAGGCCGCAGCCCGACGCCTTCGGCACGGCGAACGTCGTGTCCGTGGCCGTGGCCTTGAAGACCGGCGTGTCGTCGATGGACGTCAGGTCCAGCGAGGTGATCTCGGGGTTCAGCGTGATCGGGGCGGCGTCGCTCCCGATGTAGCACTTCTTGCCGAGCAGTGAATGGATCATGCGGATCTTGATGCCGACGTTGGTCGGGAAGACGGGGCCGGCCTCGACCTTCCCGGTGCCCTGGGTCTCCACGTACACGTCGGTGAGCTTGGGCACCTCGAACGGCTTGCCGATGAGGCCGCCGGGCACCTTCATCCGGCCGCCCACGACACTGCCGAACGCCGCCGCCGTGCTGCCGTCGGCGAGTTTGCCCTGCGCCACGGTGATCCGCAGCGGCCGGCTGATGTCCTGGGTGATCGAGCCCAGCTTGATCGAACCACCCACCGTGATGATGAAGATGCAGCTCCAGGTGTCGGGAGCGGCGCCGGCCGGAAGCCTCGGGCAGTCGGCCCAGTCGGCGTCGCTCGGATGGTAGTCGTAGGCGGCCGTCGCCTGGGCGGGCGCCGCCGTGCCGGCCAGCAGCGCCACCGCCGCCACGCCGATCGCCAGGCGCCGGGCAAGAACGCTCATGGACTCCTCCTCGGGTCCGCGTCGGGGGGTGCGGACGTGGATGAGTCCCGGTATATCTGCGAAAAAGACGGCTTTCTATGTGGTTTTCACAAGGCGCAAGGGTGACTTGTTATCACGATCCGCGAAAAACAGCCGCCGCGAAACAGGATCAGACGGCGGCGTGCAGCCAGCGGACCGGGGCCCCCTCGCCCGCGTAGCGGAACGACTCCAGCTCCTCGTCCCACTGCTTGCCGAGCAGGCGGTCGAGTTCCTCCTCCAGGACCACCCGTCCCTGGGCCGCCATGAGCATGACGTTGCGCAGGCGGTCCTCGGGGATCAGGATGTCGCCGTTCGCGCCGACGACCGCCGTGAAGGCGCCCAGCGTCGGCGTGTAGGCGTGGCGGGAGCCGTCGACGCCCGGCGAGGCGTCCTCGGTTATCTCGAAGCGGATGCGCTGCCAGCCCATGAGTGAGGACGTGATCGCCGCGGCCGTGCCGGGACGCCCCTCCCACTCGGCCTGGGCCCGCAGGGTCCCGGGCGCGGCGGGCTGGGCGGTCCACGTCAGGTCGACGGGCACGCCAAGAACGCCTGCGACGGCCCACTCAATGTGCGGGCACAGCGCAGGCTGAGCCGAGTGGACGTACAGGACGCCACGAGCAGCAGCCACCGGACCTCCCAATTCGCATGAGGTGCGCCTTCCCCAACGGCCTCACACTTGGAATGATCACGGTTGGATGACTGTAGGAGAGACTACCGTCCGTCGCAGTCCGGCACCAGAGGGGGGTCATACCGATTGGCGCTTGGTGACCAACCGAATCGGGAAGGACGCGTTCCGTAACCGTCACGGAAGGCCTCCCCCATGCGCAGCAGCCTCGTCGAACCCCTCCCAGGACGGCCCGTCCTCATCCGGCCGGACGAGCTCCTGACCTCTTCCCCCGCGGCCGTCGCCCGGTGGGCCCTGGCCGCCGAGCCCCTCCCCGGAGCCGGCCGCGTCCACCGCGTACGGCTGCCGCCGGGCACCGACGTGATCGACCTGACGGCCGTGCTCCGCGACCGCGGGCATCCGGCCTCCCCCAACCACCTCCTGACGGGCCAGCCGCTGTTCTTCGGCGGGCCCGGCGGGCCGCCCGCGCCCGCGGCGGCGCCGCCGTACGCGCCGGGCGAGCAGT
>NZ_JBFAOO010000141.1:0-18881 GCF_040675265.1 Microbispora sp. NPDC049633 | reverse complement strand
GGTGCGGAGGCCGGCGTAAGACCGTGCCCTGTACCACCGCGCCCGCGATGGCCGCTCCCGAGGCTCACCGGACCGCAACTATCACGGCCGGCCGGAGCACCCGCCCGCTTTGAGCGCGTCCAGTGCTCACAGGCCATGCTCCATTGCGTTCCTGGCCGGCACCGAGCCAAGCCCCAGGTTCTGACCGGCTCGTGTGTCCTTGGGCCGTCGTGTGCTCCAGGTCGTCGTGTCAGTCATCCAGGCCGTCCTGTGCTTCAGGTCGCTGGTAACTGTCACTTTTTTGCACAGTTAATGCAGGACTATTGCTCAGTCCTGCATGCCTCTGTATGTTTCTCGCAATCGAGCGGATCGGGGCGCTCCAGGTCGGCCCCGAGCCGCGTGCTTCGACGGGTCGTGGTGCGCGGTTCCAGAAGGGAACGAGGATGAAATCCCACAAGCTCTCGATACTGCTGGTTTCGGGACTTGCCATTGCGGCGGCCGCGGCGTGCGGCACCGACGACAGCGGCGGCAGCGGTGACAAGGCGAGTGCGGCGCCCGGGGCCGCCGGGCCGGTGTCGATCTCGGTCAACTGCGAGCCGCCGAAGACGAACAAGGCGGAGCGCGCGACGTTCGAGGAAGACCTGGCGGCCTTCCAGCAGCTGAACCCCAATATCAAGGTCGCGAAGGTCACCGACGCGTTCCCCTGCTACGACCCGCGCACCTTCGAGCCGAAGCTGGCCAGCGGCGAGCTCGAGACGGTGTTCTACGTCAACTTCCCCAACGTGGGCCGCCTGATCGAGAGCGGCCAGGCCGCCGACATCACGCCGTACGTCAACGAGATCAAGACGTTCCAGGACTACAACAGCTCGATCGACCTGTTCAAGAAGGACGGCAAGGTCTACGGCCTGCCGACCGACGGCTACGGCATGGGTCTCGTCTACAACAAGGAGGTCTTCACCAAGGCCGGTCTCGACCCGAGCAACCCGCCGAAGACGTGGGCCGAGGTGCAGGCCGCCGCGAAGAAGATCGCCGGGCTCGGCCCCGGTTACGTCGGGTACGGCGAGTACAGCGGCAACAACGTGGGCGGCTGGCACTTCACCGCCTCCGTCTACGGTCGCGGCGGGTCGGTCATCACCGACGACGGCAAGAAGGCCGCCTTCAACACGCCCGAGGGCAAGGCCGTGCTGGAGAACCTCCACCAGATGCGATGGACCGACAACAGCATGGGCTCCCAGCTCTACATCGACTGGCCGGCCCTGATGAAGGCCATGGCCGGCGGCAAGATGGGCATGATGCTGGGCGCGCCCGACGTGCTCATCTCGCTGCGCAACGACTTCGGCGGCAAGTTCGAGAACTACGCCATCACCGCCCAGCCCGAGGCCAAGGCCCTGTTCAACGGCGGCGCCGGTTACATGATCAACCCGAAGGCCACGCCGGAGCAGATCAAGGCCGGCCTCAAGTGGATCGAGTACAAGTTCCTCACCCCCGGCAAGGGCCAGTTCGACTACGTGCGGGCCAAGGGCGCCAACCTGACCGTCGGCCAGCCCTACCCCGACCTGTACCGCTCGGACACGCCGTCCGGCCAGGCCGTGAACGACCTGCGCGCGCAGAACGCGAACATCGACGCCGCGCAGTTCGCGAGCTGGGTGGAGGGCTCCAAGGGCATCCCGCCGAAGGCCGAGCCGGGGCCGTACGCGCAGGAGATCTACAAGATCCTCGACACTCCGATGTCGGCCGTGCTGACCCGCAAGGACGCGAACATCGACCAGCTCCTTGCCGACGCCGAGTCGAAGGTCAACTCTCTGCTGGCCTCGAAGGGCTGACCGCCCCGATAATCCGGGGCGCCGCCCGTGGCCGTGACCCACGCGCGGCCGGCGCCCCGGCGAATCGTGCAGGGCGAGTCGAGTGCAGGGCAATCACGTCGAGATCGGATCCACAACGATGACCACAGCGAGCATCCCGGCAGCCAGCGGCAGGCGGCGGCAGCCGACGAAACTGCGGCGCGCCGTGCGGCGCAACGTGACCGCCTACGGCTTCCTGTGCGGCGCTCTGATCTGTTTCGCGTTCTTCTCCTGGTATCCGATGGTCCGCGAGGTCATCCTCAGCTTCCAGCGGACCAACTTCGTGGACCCGCCCAAATGGGTGGGGCTGGAGAACTTCCGTACCGTAATCAGCGATCCCGCCTTCGGGCCGGCCTGGGTCAACACCGCGGTGTTCACCCTGCTCGCCCTGCTGTGCGGCTACGGGATCCCGTTCGTCACCGCAATCGTGCTGAACGAGCTGCGGCACGCGAGGGCGTACCTGCGCTTCGTGGTCTATCTGCCGGTCATGCTGCCGCCCGCGGTGAGCGTCCTGCTGTTCCAGTGGTTCTACAACCCCGACTACGGGCTGTTCAACCAGGCCCTCGGCCTGGTCCACCTGCCGGGCCTGCAGTGGCTCAACTCGACGAGCACCGCGCTGATCTCGCTGGTCATCGTCTCCACCTGGATGAACATGGGCAGCGGCACCCTGATCTACCTCGCCGCCCTGCAGACCATCCCGAGCGAGCTGTACGAGGCCGCCGAGCTCGACGGCGCCGGCCTGTTCAGGCGGATCTGGCACGTCACGATCCCGCAGACCAAGCTGATCCTGCTGGTGATGCTGCTGCTGCAGATCGTGGCGACCATGCAGGTCTTCATCGAGCCCTACCTGCTCACCGGCGGCGGCCCCGAGAACGCCACGGTCAGCGTCGTCTACCTCATGTACCAGTACGCCTTCAACTTCGGCAATCTCAACGCCGGCAACGCGCTCGGCCTGATGCTCATGATCGTCCTGATGGTGTTCTCCGCGATCTACCTGCGCGTCTCGCGCGACAACACGGTGTGAGGGGGGGAACGACCATGCCCGACATGATGACCAACGTCACCGCGGCGCCCGACGGCCCGGCCGGAACGCCGGCCTCCCCTGCCCGGAACGAGCGCCGCGGGCGACGGCGGCCCCGCAAGCCGTTCGGCACGCAGTTCCGCACCGCCGTCTCGCCGCACCAGCTCAACACGACCCGCGGCCGGATCATCTACTGGATCGTGCTGGCGATCGTGGTGGTGAGCTTCACCGCCGCGTTCGTCTTCCCGCTCTACTGGATGGTCACCGGCGCGATGAAGTCCACCGAGGAGCTCAACTCCATCCCGCCGACCTTCCTGCCGTCGCACTTCTCGCTCGACGGCTACCTGGAGGCCTGGGACCTGCTGGACCTCGGCACGCTGCTCGGCAACACGGCCCTCTACGCCGGCGGCGCCTGGCTGCTGACGCTCGCGGTGGACGTCTCGGCGGCCTACGCCCTGTCGAAGCTCCGCCCGGCGCTCGGCAAGGTCGTGCTGGCGCTGATGCTGTCGACGCTGATGATCCCGCCCATGGTCATCATGCTCCCGGCGTACCTGACGGTGAAGGAAGTGCCGATCTTCGGCTGGAACCTGCTCAACACCCCGTGGGCGATCTGGCTGCCGGCCGCGGCCAACGGTTTCAACGTCTTCCTGCTCAAGCGCTTCTTCGACTCGATCCCCAGGGAGCTGCTCGAAGCCGCCGAGATCGACGGCGCGTCGCCGGGCCGCATCCTGTGGTCGGTGGTGATACCGATCTCCCGGCCCATCCTCGGGGTGGTCTCCATCCTCACCGTCGTCAACGTCTGGCGCGACTTCGTCTGGCCCCTCCTGGTCCTGCCGGACAGCGACAAGATGTCGGTGAGCATCGGCATCGCCTCGCTGTCCTCGCAGATGCCGCAGAACGTGCTGGTCGCCTCCCTGGTGATCGCGAGCATCCCGACCATCGTCGTCTTCTTCCTGTTCCAGCGGCACATCATGGCCGGTCTCACCGCCGGCAGCCTCAAGGGCTGAACGACCCCACCCCTGCCGCCGTCACCCCGTAAGGAGTTGTATCCAGCATGCCCGGCAACACCTCGACCCCCGATTGGTGGCGCGGGGCCGCGATCTACCAGGTCTACCTGCGCAGCTTCGCCGACGGGAACGGCGACGGGACGGGCGACCTGGCGGGGCTGCGGTCGCGCCTGCCGTACCTGGCGGACCTCGGCGTCGACGCCGTCTGGCTGAACCCGTGGTATCCCTCTCCCATGGCCGACGGCGGCTACGACGTCGCCGACTACCGCGGCATCGAGCCGGTCTTCGGCACCCTCGCCGAGGCGGAGAAGCTGATCGAGGAAGCCCACGACCTGGGCATCCGCACGATCGTGGACGTCGTCCCCAACCACGCGTCCGACCAGCACGCCTGGTTCCAGGAGGCGCTGGCGGCCGGTCCCGGTTCGGAGGCCCGGGAGCGGTTCTGGTTCCGCCCCGGCATCGGCGACGGCCCGCCGAACGGCTGGCAGTCGATCTTCGGCGGCCCGGCCTGGACGCGGGTGCCGGACGGCGAGTGGTACCTCCACCTGTTCGCCCCCGAGCAGCCCGACTTCAACTGGAACAACCCGGCCGTACGCCAGGAGTTCCTGGACGTGCTGCGGTTCTGGTTCGACCGGGGCGTGGACGGCGTCCGCATCGACTCGGCCGCCGTCCTCGTCAAGGACCTCGACAGCGTGGAGGAGTCCTACACCGACCACGACGGAGTCCACGAGATCTACCGCGAGTGGCGGCGGGTGTCCGACTCCTACGGCGGGCGCATCCTCATCGGGGAGGTGTGGCTGCCCGACCAGGAGCGGTTCGCGAACTACCTGCGCCCGGACGAGCTCCACACGGCGTTCAACTTCGACTTCCTGTCGAGCGCGTGGGAGCCGGCCGCGCTGCGCCGCAGCATCGACCTGACCCTCGCCACGCACGTGCCCATCGGCGCCCCCGCGACCTGGGTGCTGTCCAACCACGACGTCGCCCGTCCCGTCACCCGGTACGGCCGGGCCGTCACGTCCTGGGACAACGCCGAGCGCCGGGACGGCATGCCGTCCGACCTGGAGCTCGGCCGGCGCCGGGCGAGGGCGGCGGCGTTGCTGGCGATGGCCCTGCCCGGCAGCGTCTACGTCTACCAGGGGGAGGAGCTCGGCCTGAACGAGGTCGAGGACCTCCCCGAGGAGCTCCTCGACGACCCGATGTGGGAGCGTTCCGGCCACACGGTCCGCGGCCGCGACGGCTGCCGGGTGCCGCTGCCGTGGTCGGGGGAGGAGCCGCCGTTCGGCTACAGCGCGGGCGAGCCCTGGCTGCCCCAGCCGGCGGGCTGGCGCGGCCTCACGGTCGAGGCCCAGCAGGCCGACCCGGACTCGATGCTGTGCCTCTACCGCTCGGCCCTGCGCCTGCGGCGCGAGCTGCTCGGCGACGGCACGCTGACCTGGCTGCCGACCACGGACGACGTGATCGCGTTCCGGCGCGACTCCGGGCTGGTCTGCGTCGTGAACCTCGGCGCCGAGCCTGTTCCGTTCCCCGTCCGGGGCTCGGTGGCGCTGGCCAGCGGACCTCTCGACGGCGACCTGCTCCCGTCCGACACCGCGGTCTGGATCCTGGAGGCCCGATGAGAATCCTGCTGGCGGCGGCCCTGGCCGCGACCGGTTTCGTGCTGTTACCCGCGCCCGCGTCCGCCGCGAAGGCGCCCGTCGTGACACGGGCCGCCCTCGATCCGGCTCTCGTCGCCGGGCGCGGGGCCGACGTCGACTTCGCCGAGCAGGAGGCCGAGAACGCGACCACGAACGGGACGGTCATCGGCCCCGGCCGCGACGCGTACACGCTGCCGGCGGAGGCGTCGGGCCGAAAGGCGGTGCGGCTGACCCCCGGGCAGTACGTCGAGTTCACGCTGCCGAAGGCGGCCAATGCCATCACCGTGCGCTACAGCATCCCGGACGCTCCCGGGGGCGGCGGCATCACCGCGCCGCTCGACGTTGCGGTCAACGGCCGCAAGCAGGCCACCATGACGCTCACGTCGCAGTACGCCTGGCTCTACAACCAGTATCCGTTCACCAACGACCCGGACGCCGGGCTGCTGCACCCCGACTGGTGGATCACCGAGTGCTCCTGCGTGCCGGCCGCCACCACCCCCACCCCGGAGATCGTCAAGCCGTTCCGCCCGAACCACTTCTACGACGAGCAGCGCCTCCTGCTCGGCCGGACGTACCGGGCGGGTGACACCGTGCGGCTGACGGTCCCGGCCCGGAGCAACGCCACGTGGACCGTCGTCGACCTGCTCGACTCGCACCTCGTCGGCCCGCCGCGGGTGGAGGTCCTCGCGGCGAACGTGCTGGCCTTCGGCGCCGACCCCACCGGCAGGCGCGACTCCGCCGGGGCGATCGACAAGGCGATCGCCTTCGCGAAGCGCACGCGCCTGAAGGTCTACATCCCGCCGGGCACCTACCAGGTGAACCGGCACATCCTCGTGGACGACGTGACGATCACCGGTGCCGGAAACTGGTACACGATCATCAAGGGCCGGCAGACCGACCTGGGCACCCCGGCCCCGGACGGCTCGGTGCACACCGGCGTCGGGTTCTACGGCAAGGACGCCGCGGCGGGCGGCAGCCGCAACGTCCATCTGTCCGGCTTCGCCATCGAGGGCGACGTACGGGAACGCATCGACACCGACCAGGTCAACGGCGTCGGCGGCGCGATGAGCGACTCGACCGTCGACGGGCTCCACATCCGCCACACCAAGGTCGGCATGTGGTTCGACGGCCCGATGCGGAACATCAAGATCACCAATAATGTGATCGTCGACCAGATCGCGGACGGGCTCAACTTCCACACCGGCGTCACCGACTCCGTCGTGTCGGGCAACTTCTTCCGCAACACCGGTGACGACGCCCTCGCCCTGTGGTCCGACAAGACCGCCGACGCGCGCAACACGATCGACCACAACACCGTGCAGACGCCCGTGCTGGCCAACGGCATCGCGATCTACGGCGGCACGGACAACACGGTCGCGAACAATCTGATCGCCGACCCGATCAGGGAGGGCAGCGCCATCCAGGTCGGCTCCCGGTTCGGCGCCGAGCCGTTCGCGGGCAGGCTCCGCATCACCGGCAACACCACCGTACGCGCCGGCACCTTCGAGCTGAACTGGAAGATCGGCCTGGGGGCCATCTGGTTCTATGCCCTGGAGAAGGACATCGACGCCGACATCGAGGTCAGCGGCGACCACTACCTGGACAGCACGTACAACGCCGTCATGCTCGTCAGCGAGTGGTCGGTGAAGGACCTGTACGCGATTCCGAAGGTCCGCTTCACGGACATCCGGGTCGACGGCACGGGCACCTCCGTGGTCAGCGCCCGCGTGAAGGGCTCGGCGTCCTTCGAGAACGTGGACGCCCGCAACGTCGGCGCGGTCGGGGTCAACAACTGCGGCGCCTTCAACTTCCCGCCCACCGGTTCGGAGTTCTCCCTGCACGACCTCGGCGGCAATGACGGCGGCTGGCTCGCTCCCTGGATGCTGCCCAACACCATCACCTGCGACGACCGCCCGCCGGTCGTCCCCCCGCCCCCGCCGTCCCCCTGGTGACGGAACGCCGAACAGAAGTAGAGGGCTTCCCCGGCTCCCGCCGGGGAAGCCCCTTGCACGCGTACCCATCTCGGGTGGCGCCAGGACAGGTCGAGGTCAGGACAGGTCGAACACTCCGGCCTTGACCCCCTGCAGGAAGGCCGTCCACTCCTCGGCGGTGAAGGTCAGCACGGGACTGCCATCGCCCTGCTTCCCATCGCGGACACCGACCCATCCGTCCCGGAGGGCGATCTCCACGCAGTTGCCGTTGTTGCATGCCTGGTGCCACTCGACACCGTCGAACGAAGGTCGGCGTGCCATGCATTCTCCCGGAAGCCGTCCACTCGTGGAGTGAGTTATCATCCGGAAGCATTGTAATCTATCCGCTTTTTGAGAATCTGTCCCGTTTGCCGGGACCATGCGGAGTGGTGTCAATCCTCCGGGTTACTGTGGCCGGTCGTATCCACCGGCCTTTGCGGACGCCACAAAGCGACGCCACTCCTCGGGTGAGTAAAGCAGCACGCCGTGGCCTGGGTTTTTCGAGTCACGTAGGGCGACCATTCCGTCGAGGATGGCCACCTGTACACAGTTGCCGCCGTTGCATCTCGTCGAGATGCGCCATTGCGACTCTGTTATCCGCGTGTCTGGCGGGAGTTCCATGAAATCCTCTGTCTCTGCGCTATTGTTCTCCCGGAGACAGGTGGTCACTGCGGGGCAGCGCAGCACTAAAGTCTGATTTGGCTTTCGCGATCCGCCGGATGGACTCGTTCGGGGACAGAGCTGCCGCGCGAATGATCTCGACGGCCTCTCGGTATATCTCCAGCTCCGCTGGTTTCTCCAGGTACTCCACCCGATTGAGCATCTCGACGTAAACGACTTCGGATACCGCCGGGTCCTTCATCCTGAACATGACGAACGGGCCGTCCGCGGACATGTAAGCGCCCACCTCGAACGGAATGACCTGCACGGTCACATGAGGTGCCTGCGCGAGCCTGAGTATCTGCTCCAACTGGTCCGTCATGATCGCGGCGTCGCCGACCTGCCGGAGCAGGGCGGCCTCGTCGATGAAGGTCCAGTAGCGGGGCGGCTCCTTCTGGGTGAGTAGCTGCTGCCGCTTCATCCGCGCTTCGACTCGCCTGTCCAGAAGCTCTTGGTCGATGCGTGGAAGTAGTCCCCGGATGAGCGCCCTGGCGTACTCCTCGGTCTGGAACAGACCGGGAATGTAAGCGGTCTGGAGTTCGGTGATGGACACCGCCGCCGCTTCGAGGTCCATGTAGACGTAAATGGCGTCGTTGCCGAGGTCTCCCCACTCCTGCTTCAGGCCCGGCTGCCGGGATTCCCGGGCGAGCGTCATCAGCTGAGTGACGAGTTTGTCGTCCGCAACGCCATAGATGCGGCACAGATCGCGAACGTCCCGCTGGCTCACGCCGCGCTGACCGGTCTCCATACGGCTGATCTTCGCGGGGCTGCAGAGAAGTTCCTGGGCCACCTGGTCGACGGTCATGCCGGTCGCGCGCCGCAGCTCTCGAAGACGAGTCGCCAACTGGCGCCGCCGGAGCGTCAGGTTGGTCCCGGCCATAGCGGTCACCTTCTGCGTACGCGTTCTGTGGTGGGCCTCGAAAGGGGCAGCGTAGCATCTCCTGGCACTTGCCGCATGAAAACTCGATTGGCAATTGCCAAATGAAGGTTGCCAACGGCAACTGCGGGGTAAAGCTAGACATAAGCCTCAACGTGGCGGCTGGACCAGCCGGTTCCCGAAGGGAGGCGATGCGACCGGGGGCTCGTCTTTCGGCCCCTCCCCTGAAATGCGCTGCTGGGCCGATGGTGGCACATCGGCCCAGAGCAGACGACCATCCGACCTGCCTGCTCAGCAAAGGGATGATCCCGTGCACTCTAACAACAAGAACATGCGCGCTCCTTCCCTCACGGGGTTACGGATGCGCATCGTCGCCCTCCTTTGGAGGGTGGGCGAGGAGGCGTTCGCCGAGATCGACGCGTTCGCGTGGGTGCAGCGCTGGGAGATCCGGCGCACCTGGCACACCCACACGTACCGCGACCCGAGGTTCGACGCTCTCACCCCCTGCCGGGTCTGCTCGGCGAAGGGGCGGTGCCCGACCGGCCTGCCGTGCCGTCGCTGCCGGGGGACCGGACGGGTGAACGCGCTCGAATCCCCGCTCTCCCGCAAGCCCGAGCACCCGTCGGGCGGACGGGCATGAGGCATTCGGTCAGGCGGAACACGCATCTGGTCCTGCGGTTCATCGAACGGGAGACCTCCCCCGTGGCGCGGCCCGGGCCGCTGGTGGTGCTGTGGAGATGGCGTTACGAGACGGTGCTGCTGGTGGGAGGGCCTGCGCTCGTCGTCCTCGCGGTACGCACGGCGGGCCCGGCCGTCACGATCGTCGCCGGCTCTCTGGTCTGCCTGCTCGTCCTGGTCTGGCCGCAGGCCCGGCGGGAGGTGGCGGGCCGATTCTGGTGCGTGGTGACGCCCCACCGCGTACGGAAGGCCTGTGCCGAGGCGCTGATCGTCAGCCGGCGGGGCAAGCTGCCGGTCATCCTCCGTACGAGGCCGGAGCCGTTCGGCGAGCGCCTGTGGGTGTGGTGCAGGGCGGGGACCAGTCCGGGGGACCTCGAACGGGCCCGCGACATGATCGCCGCCGCGTGCTGGCTGGCCCGCGAGGTGCGGATCACCAGGGATCCGCACCGGACGTCTCTCGTCATCGTGGACGTGCTGCGGCACTCCGGCCGTCCCGCTTCCCGCGAGCCCGCGGAGACCGGCGAGAGGACGCTGACGCGCTTCAGGCCCTGACGGGGGACAGGGGAGAAGTCAGGCAGGGGGCTTCTCGGCGGCCGCGACGGCGGACAGTTCGACCGTGCAGAACGCGCAGCGCCGGGCGTCGACGGGGATGTCCGACAGGCACTCGGGACACTTCTTCTCCGTGGCCTCCTTGTCCCGGTCGAAGAGGCTCAGGAAACGGCTCATGGGCAGGACGACCAGCCAGTAGACGACGGCCGCGACGATCAGGAACGTCAGCAGGTGGTTGATGAAGTCGCCGTACTTGAACACCGCGCCGTTGACGGTGAACTTGTAGCTGGAGAAGTCGGGCTGTTTGCCGCCGGTGATGGCCGCGATCAGGGGGGTGATCAGGTCCTGTACGAGGGCCTGGATGAGCCCGCTGAACGTCGCGCCCACGACGACGGCGACGGCGAGCTCCACCAGGTTGCCCCGCATGAGGAACTTCTTGAATCCGCTCATGGGCAACGAGCTATCCGTTTTGCCGTTCCCATGCAAGGGGTTGACCCGGTCGAAATACCCCCAAGCGTGCCACGATGAGGTGGAGAGCCGGCCGCGGGAAGGGGAGAGCGATGCAGGACCGATCGGGACGTCTCGCGGACGACGCCGACGATCCGCTCACCGCCCGGCGTCCGACCAGTCATGAACGGCTGACGGGCCTGCCCTGGGACGCGTCGTACCACGAGGGTCCCGCGCCGTGGGACATCGGCCGGCCGCAGCCGGCGGTGGTGCGTCTCGCCGCCGAAGGCGGATTCACCGGGGCGGTTCTCGACGCGGGCTGCGGGACCGGGGAGAACGCTCTCCACGTCGCCTCGCTGGGATTGCCGGTCCTGGGCGTCGACGTGGCGGAGACGGCACTGGCGATCGCCCGGGCGAAGGCCGCCGATCGGGGCGTCGAGGTCGAATTCGCCGCGGCCGACGCTCTGCGGCTGGAGCGACTCGGGCGCAGCTTCGACACGGTGCTGGACTGCGGGCTGTTCCACACCTTCGACGGGGCGGAGCGGTCCGCCTACGTGGCGAGTCTCGCGTCGGTGACCGAGCACGGCGGCACTCTGTACGTGCTGTGTTTCGGCGACGGCGGCTCCGATACGGGTCCGCACCCCGTCGGCAGGGAAGAACTGAGAGCGGCGTTCGACCTCGTCGGCGGTTGGAGTGTCGTCGCCGTCGAGCCGGACCGGATCCAGACGCGGTACCACGACGACGGGGCACCGGCCTGGTTCGCGACGGTCAAGCGGCACTAGATGCCGGAGGGCGGGGCGTCGTCTGCCGGCCCGCACGGCACTGGACGATTGTTTCGGTCGCGAGACGGACGCTTATCGGACGCGGCCCGACTTACGGTCCTGACCAAACTCAACAGACGGTTGTTCTGGGAGCGCTCCCATTTCAGGTGTCGCTGGCCTGGGCCGAAGCGGCTTCGACCCGGTCGAGCGCGGCCAGCAGTTCCCCCTTCAGCACCGCCGGCAGCCGTCCCTCGCGATACCGGACCTCGATCTTCTCGCGTACGACGGCCAGCCCCTGACCGTTGTCGACGGCGTTGCGCAGCACCTGTTTGAGGTCCAGGGCGACGTCGTCGTCGATGTCGTGAGTGGCCTCGGCTCCGTCCACCAGCAGGGCGAACTGCCGGACCGCCGTGTCGACCCGCATGGGCGCGGCCGAGGTGGCCAGAGGCAGGGGTGCGACGTCGGACTTGTCGGTGGCCGAGGTTCTCGGCCGCCTGACGGTGTCTCCCGCGTCCCGGTCCTTCTTGACGACCTTGACGGTGTTCGTGGGGGAGGGGCGGTGCCGGGCAGGCCCGGCCGTGCGTACGGGATCCGCGACGGGCGCGACCGTGTGCCGCGGCCGCTCGACGGGGCCGGCGACGGCTTCGACCTGCGGCGGCGGCGAGGCGGTGGCCTGCGCGTACGCCCCCGACGGGCTGGGCAGGACGGTCACGGCTCCGACCTCGGGGCCGCCCGTCTGGGTGAACCAGAGGATGCCGCCCAGGGCGGCGGCTCCGACGGCGGTGGCGCCCCAGCCGGCCCCGCGCGGGCCCGGCGGCTTCTTCACCGCGCTCAGGGCGGCGGCGACCGCCCGCGCGCTCGGCCGGTCCACGGGGTCGGGGCACAGGCAGCGCCGGCACAGGTCGGCGACCTCCTGCGGCAGGCCCGGCACCCCTTCGGGAACCGGCGGCGGCCCCTCCCGCCGTGCCGCCTCGATCGCCTCCCAGGTCTTCTCGGGATACGGCAGTGCTCCCGTGAGCATCTCGAACAGCAGCACGCCGAGCGCGTAGACGTCCACGGCCGGGTCGGCCGTCGTGCCCTTCAGCCGCTCCGGCGCGACGTACGGCGGCGTGCCGAAGTCGGCGACGAGCTGGTCGTCGGCCTCGCCGATGAACGCGGCGATCCCGAAGTCGAGGAGCTTGGGCCCGTCGTCGGCGAGCAGCACGTTCTCCGGGGTCACGTCACGGTGGACGATGCCCCGGTCGTGCGCCGCCGCCAGCACCTTCGCCAGCCCGGCGGCGATCTCCGTCGCCTCGGCCCAGGGCAGCGGGCCCTCCATGATCCGGTCGGCCAGCGACCTTCCCTCCAGCAGGCGCATGACCACGAAGGACGCGAGCCTGCCGCCGTTCGTGACCGTCTCGCCGTAGTCGTAGACCTCGATCGCGTCCGGGTGGATCAGCCGGGCGGTGGCCCTGGCCTCCCGGCGCATCAGTTCCCGCCCGGGACTGTCGTCGTCGAGCGTGCCGTCCAGCACCTTGATGGCGACCATGCGCTGGAGTGACTGGTCGAAGGCACGCCAGATGACCGACATCCCGCCCGTCGCTATCCGCTCCTGGAGCAGATAGCGACGGGTCAGGACGTCACCTTCTCGAAGCTCAGGCCGATTCACGAACCACCAGTTCCGTGGGCAGCACCGGATTGCCCTTGGGATTGTCCCCGTCCCCGAGTGTCATGAGAAGCAGTCGTGCGGCGAGCGTGGCCATTTCCTCGACGGGCTGCCGCACGGTGGTCAGCGCCGGCGAGGTGTGCCTGGCCACGGGCGCGTCGTCGTATCCGATGACGGCCACGTCGTCGGGCACCTTCCGCCCGGCGCGGCGCAGCGTCTGCATCGCCCCGGCCGCCATCACGTCCGACGCCGCGAACACGGCGTCGATGTGCGGCGCCCGTTGCAGCAGCCACTGCATCGCGTGCGCACCGGACGCGTGGGTGAAGTCGCCGTACGCCACCGGCATGTCGAGCACGCCGGCGTCGCGGAGCGTCTGCCGGAAGCCCTCCAGCCGGTCGCGGGCGGCCGGCAGGGTCGGCGGCCCGGCGATCGTGGCGATGTGCTTGCGGTTGTTGAGCAGCAGGTGCTCGGCCGCCTGCCGTCCGCCGTCACGGTTGTCCATGTCGACGAACGGGAGGTCGATGCCGTCTGGCGGCCGCCCGGCACAGCGCACCGGGACGCCCGAGGCCGCCAGCGTTACCGCGAGGGGGTGCCGCGCGCGTGCGCCGATCAGAAGGACTCCGTCGACGGAGCCCGCGACCAGCGGTGGCGCGGCGATGGAGGCGGTCGCCGGGGTCGCGGTCATCACGACCATGGGGACCCCGTGCGTCGTCAGCACCTCCTCGCAGGCGGACAGGAGCCTGGCATAGAACGGCTCGGTGAAAAGGCGTGGACTGTGCTCGCAGACGACGGCGGCGATGATCTGCTCGGCCCGCCTGCCCGCGGATCCCCTGGGGGCGCGGCGCCGTACATAGCCCAGACGCGACATCGCGTCGTGAACTTGTCGGCGGGTCGACGTGGTCACGCGTACCGAGCCGGTCAAGACCCGGGAAGCTGTTGCCGGGGAGACGCCGGCTGCGGCGGCTACCTCTGCGAGGGTGGGAAGATCGGCCATCCGGTCTCCTCGGCCCGAAGGTTCACACGGCTTGGGAGCGCTCCCAAGCGAAAGTATCACTGTTTCGCTCGTGTCAACAGAGGTTTCCTCGGTGTGAAACCTTTCGTAGAGTTTCGCTCCCGTTTGGCACAGTTGGAGGCTAGAGCACGGCAGTGCTCCAGGGAAGTGAATGGGAATTTTGACACGTATTGCCCAGCTTGTCCGATAATCACCGTAAATATGCCGAAATGCCATGCGGGGCGGCCGCAACCATCTCCCGGCGGTAGGGTCCTGCGGCAAGGGATCACGGACGGACCGGCCGCGCCCGGCCCCTCGGGGGCGGTCGCGGCCGTCCCCGAGCCAGAACCGGAAAGGCCTCCAGTGACGACCACTATCCGCCGGCTCCCCGTCGTGACGGCTCGTGTGACGGGTGCGTTAACGGGCGTGCTCGCCGCGGTCCTGCTCGCCGGGTGCGGCACGCCGGACCCGGCGAACCAGGGCGCGTCGCCGTCTCCCGCGGTCCCGGCCGCCGCCTCGCCCGCCACCACTCCCGGCGCGGCCACCGCAGGCCCGGACGAGACAGGCCCGGACGAGACAGGCGCGGACGAGACCGGCGCGGACGAGACCGCCCCGGCGGAGGCGTCCGGTGGCAGGAACGCCGCCGACGTGACGTTCGCCCGGCAGATGATCCCGCACCACCTTCAGGCCCTGGAGATGGCCAGGCTCGCGGAGACCCGGGCGGGCGACCCGTGGGTCAGGGAGTTCGCGGCCAGGGTCGCCACGGCCCGCGACACCGACATGCGTACGTTCAGGGACTGGCTGGACATGTGGGGCGCCGAGCCGCTGCCGCGCGACCACGCGATGCCGGGCACGCAGACGCGGGCCGAGATCGAGGCGCTCGCCAAGCTCAACGGCCCGCAGTTCGACCGGAAGTACGTGACGTTGATGATCGAGCACGACAACGGCGCGATCAAGCTGGCCCGGGCCGAGCAGGCCGAGGGCGCCTTCGAGGGGGCCAAGGCGCTGGCAGTCGCCACGACGACCGCCCTGGGCGCCGAGGTCAAGGAGCTGAAGAAGTACCGCGCGCTGCTCGACTGAGCATCGCCGTGGGCCTGCGGCCCCGTCAGTTCTCGTACGTGTCGAGCCGGGGCGGCAGGGCGTTCCACGTGCAGAACGCCGACGACTCGTGGATGCCGCGGAGGAAGGCGATCCGCAGCCACTGGTCGGTCTCCCAGACCTTGACCTCGTAGCCGTCGTTCGGAGTCGCCGTCACCACGCGGCAGTCCCTGGAGGTCACCGCGACCGTCGCCCGGCCGCCCTTCAGGGTGAACGTGTGCAGGCTCTCTCCGCCGGAGGTCCTGCGTGGCCGGGCGGTGGGCGAGGGCTCCGCCGACGCGGCCGGCCCGGCCGGCTGGGTGGAGCGGGCCGGCCGCGGCGCCGGCGAGGTGCGCGTCGGCGTGGCGGTGGCCGGGGCGCGGGACGGGGACGGGCGGCCGGACGCGGAGGGGGCGGAGGAGGACGGCCGTTCCGACGGCTCGTCGGAGGGACCGCCGTCAGGGGTGTCCTGCGGGGAGGGGGCGGGGGCGCCCGGCGAGGCGGAGAGCGGCGCGGCGACGGCCACCACCGGGGCCAGGGGCGCGTCGTCCAGGATCGCGCTGCGCAGCACGTCACGCACGCCGAGCCAGGACACGCCGACGGCGAGCGCGGTCGCCCCGCACCAGGCGATCAAGTAACCCGTGGCCCTTCTCATGGGGCGCTCACTCTATCTCGTGACGTAGTAAATGCCGCTCGATCCCTTTCGGTCATCCTCTACGGGTTTTTGCCTGCCTTAAATCACGGCGAATCCGTATGTTTCGGATCGCTCTTCCCGGGACGCCGTGTGGAGTGGGCGTGTACGTTTCTGCCCCATGGCGACCGTTCTGGTGGTTGAGGACGACGAGTTCGTCCGGTCCGCGATCATCCGCGACCTGACCGGGCGCAGCCATGCGGTCCGCAGCGCGGGCCGCGCGCTCGACGCCCTGCGGGAGATCGCCCACGCCGCCCCCGACGTGGTGGTCCTCGACCTCGGGCTGCCCGACCTCGACGGTGCGGAGGCGCTGAAGATGCTCCGGGCGATCTCCGACGTACCGGTCATCGTGGCCACCGCGCGGGACGACGAGGCGGAGATCGTCCGCCTGCTGCGCGGCGGCGCGGACGACTACCTGGTCAAGCCGTTCTCCGGCGACCACCTCAACGCCCGCCTCGAGGCCGTGCTGCGCCGGGCCAGGCCCGGGACGCCGTCGTCGGTCGCGCGGGTCGGCGGCCTGGTCGTCGACGCCGACCGCAGGGAGGCCCGCCTGGACGGCGTGCCGCTCGACCTGACCCGCCGGGAGTTCGACCTGCTGGCCTACCTCGCCGCGCGGCCCGACCGGGTGATCTCGCGGAGGGAACTGCTGGCCGAGGTGTGGCGGCAGTCGTACGGGGACGACCAGACGATCGACGTCCACCTGTCCTGGCTGCGGCGCAAACTCGGCGAGAGCGCCTCTCGCCCCCGATATCTGCACACCGTGCGGGGCGTCGGCGTCCGCCTCAGCCCTCCCATAGAGGGCTGAGCCCCCGGCGGGAACCGCGATGACGGTACGAGGTCCGGAGCGGGAGCCGCGGTGAGACGGAGCCTGGCCCTGGTGGCGGTGGCCGTGACGGCGATGGTCGCGCTGGCCTTCCTCATCCCGCTGGCCGTGGCGGTCAAGGAGATCGCGGAGAGCCGCGCGCTCGCGGACGCCGAGCGTCAGGCCGCCACGATCGTGCCCGCCCTCGTCGTGACCGACGACGCGGCGGCGCTGGAGCGCGCGCTGGCCAGCACCCCGGCGGGGACCTCGCGGCTGGCCGTCCACCTCCCGGACGGGCGCACGGTGGGCCGCTCCCGGGTCGCGCCCGCCGACGTCGCGAGCGCGGCGGAAAGAGCCAGGACCGTGCCGATCGGCAAGGGATACGTGCTGCTCAGGCCGGTCGCGCTGGGCGGCGGGCGGCGAGCCGTCATCGAGGTGTACGCGCCCGAGGCGGACGCGAGCAAGGGCGTGTCCACCTCCTGGGCCGTGCTGACCGGCGTCGCGGTCACCCTCGTGGTGGGGTCGGTGGTGGTGGCCGACCGGCTCGGGGCCCGGGTGGTCCGGTCGGCCCGGCGGCTCGGGCAGGCGGCGGCCGCCCTCGGGGCGGGCGACCTGACCGTGCGCATCGTCCCGGACGGCCCGCCGGAGCTGGTGGCCGCCGGGCGGGCGTTCAACACCATGGCCGACCAGGTGGCGGGGCTGCTCGCGGCCGAGCGCGAACTCGCCGCCGACCTGTCGCACCGGCTGCGCACCCCGCTGACCGCGCTGCGGCTGAACATCGGCGGCCCCGGCCCCGAGGCCGAGCAGCGCAGGCTCGCCGTCGAGCGGCTCGAACAGGCCGTGGACGAGATCATCGAAGCGGCCCGGAGGCCGTCCCGGGCCGCGCCGGCCGGCTGTGACGCGGCGCTCGTGCTGCGGGAGCGGCTCGCCTTCTGGTCGGCGCTGGCCGAGGACCAGGCGCGGCCGTGGCAGCTCGTCGGCGCGGACGAGCCCAGCCCGGTGCCGGTCGCCGCGGCCGATCTGGGCGCGGTGGTCGACGCGCTGCTCGGCAACGTCTTCCGCCACACGCCGCAGGGCACGGCCTTCCGCGTCACCCTGCACCGGGGGAGCGGCATGGTGGGCATCCTCGTCGCGGACGCGGGCCCGGGCATCCCCGATCCGGAGAGGGCGCTGCGCCGGGGCAACAGCGGGGCGGGCTCCACGGGGCTCGGCCTCGACATCGCCCGGCGCCTGGCCGAGTCGACGGGCGGCGGAGTGCGCATCGAGGACTCGGCACTCGGGGGGACCGGCGTCAACGTGTGGCTGCGCACCGACGGCCGGGCTCCCGGCCCACGCCGCCGTCTGCTTCGGCGTACCCGGGCCCGAGGGGCCCGCCACTGACCCTTTGTTGCCAATTGTCCGGCGAATTGTCCAAAAGGGCCGACTTGGGCGGGATACATTTCGGGGGACCGCAATCGGAGGAGATCACGGTGGAATTCCGCGTGCTCGGCCCGGTCGTCGTGCTCGACGACGGGGGGACGCCGCTCGACATCGGGCCGTCCCAGCAGCGGGCGGTGCTGGCCCTGTGCGTGCTGGCGGCGCCGCGCCCGGTGAGCACGGCCAGGATCGTGGACGCGCTCTGGGAGCAGGAGCCGCCGCCGGGGGCGGTCAACACCGTGCAGGCGTACGTGTCGAAGCTGCGGCGCGTGCTCGAACCCGGCCGGGTGCGCAGGGCGAGGCCGTCGGTGCTGGTGAGCAGGCCGGGCGGGTACGCCGTCGAGCTGACGCCGGAGAGCTTCGACCTCGGCCGCGCCCAGGCCGCCGTCGCCGCCGGACGCCGGCTGCTGGAGACGGGCGACCACGCGGGAGCCGCCGGGCGGCTCCGCCTGGCTCTGGCGGAGTGGCGGGGCGAGCCGCTGGCGGGGTTCGAGGAGGAGCCCTGGGCGCGCGACGAGATCGCCCATCTGGCCGAGCTCAGGCTTTCGGTCGTCGAGGACGTGGCCCAGGCCGAGCTCGCGCTCGGGCTCGGGCGGGCGCTGGTGCCCGAGCTGACGAGGCTGGTGGCGGCGTACCCGCTGCGCGAGCGGCTGCGCCGGCTCGGCGCGCACGCTCTCTACCAGGCCGGCCGTCAGGCCGACGCGCTCGCCCTGCTCGCCGAGGGGCGCCGCCTGCTCGTCGGCGAGCTGGGCCTGGACCCCGATCCGGGCTCCCGCGAACTGGAGCAGCGGATCCTGGCGCAGGACCCCGCGCTGACGCCCCCGCCCGCTACTCC
>NZ_JBFAOO010000140.1:0-19000 GCF_040675265.1 Microbispora sp. NPDC049633 | reverse complement strand
CACTTTCTTGCCACCCGCGCGCTTGCCCTCTGGTGTGTCGCCGCGCTCCCGCCGCGCGGGCGGGGCCGGCCCGCCGCGGCGAGGGGGGTTCATCGGGTCAGGCTCGGGTCCACTTCTGGTTGGTGCCGCCGTGGCAGGTCCAGATGTGCACCTTGCTGCCGTTGGCGGTGCCGTTGTTGGACACGTCCAGGCACTTGTTGGCCCCGACGGCGGTGATGCTGCCGTCGGAGTTCAGCCGCCACTTCTGGTTGTTCTGCCCGTTGCAGTCCCAGATGATCACCGCGGTGCCGTCGGCTGTGCCGCCGCCGTTCACGTCCAGGCACTTGTTGCCGTAGACCCGCAGCTCACCGGCACTGGTCGTGGTCCACTGCTGGTTGGCCTGCCCGTTGCAGTCCCAGATCTGCGCCTGCGCGCCGTTGGCCTGCGACGCGCCGTTCACGTCGAGGCAACGACCCGACCCCACACCCTTGAGCGCGCTCGTGCCGCTCGTGCCGCCCGTGGGGCTGGGGGTCGGCGACGGCCCCGGAGTGCCGGGCGGCAGCAGCGTGATGGTGAAGGTCTCGTCGGCGTTGGAGTGCGGCAGATGCACCGTCGTGCCGTTGCCCGACAACGTCACCACCGTGTTCTGCACGGTCACCGGACCGGCGACGGCGCCCCCGCCGTTGTACGGGATGCGTTCGGCCACCACCCGGACCTGGTTGTTCTGCACGATGCCGCTGGTGGCGTCCAGCCGCTGCAGGCCGACCGCGATGTCACCCGTCGTGCGGCCCCCTCCGACCAGGACCTTCGCCTCCCCGCTCGCCTTCGTCGCGAACGCGTCGTAGGAGGTGCTCGGCGTGACCGAGACGATTTGGCCGGTCTGCGAGCCGTAGAAGCGGTAGACCCACCACTCGCCCTTGGGCTGGTACTGCCCTGTGGAGTTGCGGACGAGCAGGTTGCCCAGGTCGTTGTGCAGGTTGCCGCCGCCGGCCCAGTTGGCCCGCAGGCCGTCCGCGCCGGCCCGCTCCAGCCGGGCGATGTACCAGGACCCGTCCCCGGGGTTCTGCTCGTTGGACGCGCCGTACTCGTTGATCTGGTACGGGCGGGGGTGGGGGATGCCCCGGGAGCCGAGGGTGCTGTCGGCGGTCGCGACGTTGGCCACCGGGTCACCGGGCAGGGAGTGCCAGCTGACGATGTCGGGGACGACGTTGTTGGCCTTGACGTAGTCGAGGTACTGGGTCCAGAAGCCGCCGGAGGACGGCACGCAGGCGCAGCTCGGTCCGACGATCAGATGGGACGGGAACGCGGCGCGGATGCGCTGGTAGGCGCGCTTCCACATCTCGAAGTACTGCGAGATGGGACGGTTCCAGAACAGGGTGATGTTGGGCTCGTTCCACAGGTCCCACTGGACCGGGGCGCCGGTGGCCCGCACGTCGCCGATCAGGCGGGTGAGGAAGGCGTCGTAGTCGGTCCAGTTGCCGTTGTCGCCCGGGAAACGGGAGATCGGGTAACCGTCGGCGCCCCACAGGTCGTGCACCAGCAGGACGAACTCACCGCCCAGCGACCGGGTGCGCAGCAGCTGCGCGCGGGTGGCGTTCCACCGGCGGTCGTACTTGCCCGACACCCAGCCGCCCGGGGCGTCCAGCTGGGCGCCGCCGGCCCGCATGTACCGGAACCTGACATCGGTGAAGAAATGGTCCGGGGGATTGGCGCCGTCCTCCGTCATGCCGTAGATCCAGCCGGAGGCCCGGTACGTCGGAGAGCCGCCGGCGACGGAGAAGTCGACACTGATCGACTCGTCCGCGGCCTGGGCCGGCGCCGCGGTCGTGAGGAGGGATCCGGCGACGAGCGCGCCGACGGCGAACAGGGCCGCGATCCCGCGGCGGCCTGATCGCCGCTTCTTGCCTTTCGCGTCCACTCATGACTCCTTGGACAGAGGGGGGTGGGGAGTGACGCCGTGAGAGGGGATCGAGTCGGCGGGGCGGCCGGCCCGCGATCCCGGTTACGGGACTATCGAATCGATTCGCTGGCAGCCTAGGTCTCGTCGGCGAGGGATGTCAACGGCATGTGTCAAGCATCGCCGGACAAGCTCAGGCGCCCCGGGTGGTCGATTCCCCGTTTGACTCAAGCGACGCTGCGCGCCAAACGTGAAAGTTTCATACCTATGTCTGGCTGAGCAGTCGAAAGATAGTACTGATCGCCGCTCGGCTGGATCGGGCGAGCGGGGCGCGGCATCATCGGCACCACGTTGAGATGGGGATTCTCGATCTAGGTGGCGACGGCGTGCTCGTTGTGTGTGAAGAGACATCCAATGGATCGTCGATAAGCATGCTTGACAGGCATAAGGCGCAGACCTATGGTCGTTCCGAATCGATTCGACAAATGTCGCAGGTCAGACCCGGTGTCCGTTGCGTCGGCACCGTCGAAATCGCTTCGGCTGCGCCGGCTGCGAGCCGGTCCGGCGGCCGTGGCGCCCTCGCCGGCGACCGACTCGGTGAACCGGACATCGGGCGCAGCACGACTCCCACCCCCCTGCAAGGAGATCCCGTGCACGACTGCTCACCCCGGACGGCGCGGAGACGTGTCCCGGCCGGTCTCCCGGCTGCGATGCCGCCTGCCGCTTCCGGCATGGCCGGTGCGGCCGTACGCCCCGACAGGTGGGCCGCGTGCTGAGGATGACCGGTATCGGCAAGAGCTTCCTTGGCGTCCGGGTTCTCGGCGGGGTCGATCTGGAGGCGGCCGCCGGTGAGGTCCACGCGGTGGTGGGGGAGAACGGCGCGGGCAAGTCGACGCTGATGAAGATCCTGGCCGGCGTGCACACCCCGGACGAGGGGACCATCGAGATCGACGGCCGGAGCGTGGCGTTCGGGCACCCGGTCGAGGCGCAGCGGGCAGGCGTGGCGATCATCCATCAGGAGCTCACCTTGCTGCCGGAGCGGACGGTGGCCGAGAACGTCTTCCTCGGACGGGAACCCGTCCGGCGGGGGCTGGTCGACCGGGCCGCGATGGAGTCGGCGACCGGCGAGCTGCTGGAGTCTCTCGGCGAGGAGGCGTTCGGGCCGCGCGATCTCGTCCGGCGGCTCTCGGTCGCGCAGCAACAGGTCGTCGAGATCGCCAAGGCGCTGTCGCTGAACGCCCGGATCGTGGTCATGGACGAGCCGACCGCAGCCCTGGCCGGCCACGAGGTCGAGCTGCTCTACACGCTGGTGCGGCGGCTCACCGGGCGTGGCATCGCGGTCCTGTACATCTCGCACCGGCTCCGCGAGATCTTCGATCTCGCCGACCGGATCACCGTGCTCAAGGACGGCGCCCGGGTCACCACCGCGGCGGCGTCGAGCCTGGACACCGCGACCCTGGTCCGCCTGATGGTAGGGCGGGAGCTGCGGTCGTACTACCCGCCCCGGGCGGCGGAACCGCCCGGGGAGGTGCTGCTGAGCGTGCGCGGCGGCGGCAACGCCCGGCTGCACGGCATCGACCTCGACCTGCGCGCGGGGGAGATCGTCGGAGTGGCCGGGCTGCAAGGCTCGGGCCGCACCGAGCTGGCCAAGGCGCTGTTCGGCGCCGAGCCGTTCACCGGAGGCGAGATGACGCCCCGCCGCCCCCGCTCGCCACGAGAGGGCATCGCGGCCGGGATCGGCCTGGTCACCGAGGACCGCAAGGCCGAAGGACTCCTGCTCAACCAGCGGGTGGGCGACAACGCCCTGCTCGTCGCCCGGGCGACCAAGGCCCGCCGGCCCGGCGTCGAGCGGCTGCTCGAGCGGGTGCGGCTCAACCCGCCCCGGCCCACCCAGGAGGTCCGGCTGCTGTCCGGCGGCAACCAGCAGAAGGTCGTGCTGGCCAAGTGGATGTCGGTCGCGCCGCGCGTCCTGCTGTTCGACGAGCCCACCCGCGGTGTCGACGTCGGCGCCAAGGCCGCCATCCACGAGCTGATGCGCGAACTCGCAGGCGACGGCGTGGCCGTCTTGATGATCTCCTCGGAGCTCCCCGAGCTCATCGGCATGAGCGATCGCATCGTGGTGCTGCGGGACGGCCGCATCGCCGGGGAACTGCCCGCCGGCTCCACCGAGGAAGCCGTGATGCACCTGGCGGCCGCGTCATGACCCAGCAGCTGAAGCTCCGGCGCGTACCGGCCGGGGGCTCGTTCCTGCGGCGGCTGTCGGCCGACCGGCCCGCCCGTGCCGTCTACGTGGCGCTGGTCCTGCTCGTCGTGCTGGGCTGGCTGCTGTTCGCCCTGGACGGCGGGCAGTTCCTCAGCCAGGAGAACATCGTCGGCATCCAGCAGCGGTCGGCGGCCCTCGGCATCGTCGCGGTCGGCCAGACCCTGGTGATCCTGGCCGGGAGCCTGGACCTCTCGGTGGCCTATCTGATCAGCCTGACCTCGCTGGTCGCGGCCGAGATCATGGCGGGCGCCGACGCGGGCGTGCCGGTCGCGGTCGCGGCGGTGCTGGCGGTCAGCGCGACGGCCGGGCTGGTGAACGGGCTGATCGTCACCAGACTCCGGGTGCACGCCTTCATCGCCACGCTCGGGGTCGCGCTGATCCTCAGAGGAGTGCTCGACGAGCGGTACGACGGGCCCGCGGGCAGCGTGCCCTCGTCCTTCCAGCATCTCGGGTACGACCGCATCGGGCCGCTGCCGGTGTCGGCGCTGCTGTGGGCCGCGGTCGCGGCGTCCGCGTGGCTCATGCTCAGCCGGACGCGGCTGGGATACCGGATCTACGCCGTCGGCGGGGACGCGGAGGTCGCGCGCCTGTCGGGCATCCGCACCGGGCGGGTCGTGGTCGTCGCCCACGTGCTCTGCTCGGTCTGCGCCGGGATCGCCGGGCTGCTGCTCGCCTCCCGGCTCGGGGCGGGCGCGCCGACGGTGGGAACCGACGGCGGATACGACCTGGAGTCGATCGCCGCGGTCGTGCTCGGCGGGACGGCTCTGGCCGGAGGCCGCGGGGGGGTCGCCGGGACTGTGGGCGGCGTCCTGCTCCTGGCCGTCCTCGACAGCATCTTCAACCAGCTCGAGGTCGACTCCTTCGCCAAGGACGTCGTACGGGGCGTGGTCCTGGTGGCCGCCCTGGCGATCTACGCCCGCAGGAGGCGGACCGCATGAGACGCGCGCTGCCGATCTTCGTCGTGCTGGCCGGGCTGCTGGTCGCCATCGCGGTCGTCAACCCGTACTTCCTGGAGCCGTCCGCCTTCCTCGCCTTCGTCAAACGGGCCGCGCCGCTGGTGATCCTCGCGGCCGGGCAGTACTTCGTCATCGTGTCCGGCGAGTTCGACCTGTCGGTCGGCTCGCTCGTCACCGCCGAGGTGGTGATCGCCGCCCGGCTCATCGACGGTTCGGCGGAGGCGACCTGGCCCGTGCTGGCCCTGCTCATCGTCATCGGGCCGCTCACCGGGCTGGTCAACGGGATCGTGACCACCCTGCTCCGGGTCCCGTCGTTCATCACGACCCTCGGCATGCTGCTGATCCTGTCCGGGGCGGTCTTCCTCTGGACGGGCGGCGCGCCCCGGGGCGCCCTGTCCCCGGAGTTCCGCGAGCTGGGCCGGGGGAGCCTCGGCCCTGTGCCCTGGTCGGTCCTCATCCTCGTCGCGGTGGCGGCGGCCGCGATCTTGGCGATGCGCGCGGGTTTCGGCCACACGTTGATCGCGGCCGGCGACAACGACCGGGCGGCGGCTCTGTCCGGCGTCCGCGTCGCCCGCGTGCGGACGGTGGCGTTCATGATCTCCGGGCTCTCCGCGGCGGTCGCCGCGATCCTGCTCGGCGGCTTCGCCGGGGTGTCCGCGCAGGTCGGTCAGGGCCTGGAGTTCCAGGCCATCACCGCTGTCGTGCTCGGTGGCGTGGCCCTCGGGGGCGGCCGCGGTTCCGTGGTCGCCGCCATGGCGGGAGCCTTCACCCTGGAGGCGCTGTTCACCCTGCTCAACCTGTACGGCATCTCGGGGGCGCTGGAGCCGGCCGTGCAGGGCGTGATCATCATCGCCGCGGTGGCGCTGGGGGCCGTGAACCTCCCGCGCAGAAGAACCGCGGCGGTCTCGTGACGGAAGGAAGACCATGCGTTCATATTCGCGGCGGCTCCTCGCCTCCGCCGCGCTGGCCGCGCTGACGCTGCCGGCGGCCGCGTGCACCAGCGACAAGCCCGTGTCCACGGCCTCCGCCTCCGCCGCGCCGGCCGGGTCGGCCGCGCAGGAGGACAAGGGCACCGGCGCGCAGTCGAAGTTCTTCGTGCAGGCCGACTACGACGCCCAGATGGCGATGCGCCGGGCGCAGCCGACCGGCCCGTCGGACAAGCCGTGGGAGCAGAGCATCGACCCCCAGCTCGTCGACACCGCCGAGTACAAGAAGGCGGGGCCGTACCACCTGTGCTTCTCCAACGCCGCGGTCAACAACCCCTGGCGGCAGGTCGGCTGGAAGACCATGCAGGCGGAGGTCGCCCTGCACAAGGAGATCGCGAAGTTCACCGCCCTGGACGCCGAGGGCAAGGACGACAAGCAGATCTCCGACATCGCGGAACTGCAGGGCAAGGGCTGCGACGCGCTGATCGTCTCGCCCAACACCACGGCCACGCTGACTCCCGCGGTGGCCGGGGCGTGCCCGAAGGTGCCGGTCATCGTGTTCGATCGTGGGGTCCAGACCGACTGCCCGGTCACCTTCATCAAGCCGATCGGCGGCTACGCCTTCGGCGCCGAGGCGGCCGAGTTCCTCGCCGGCAAGGTGCAGGCCGGCGGGAAGATCCTGGCGCTGCGCATCCTGCCCGGTGTGGACGTGCTGGAGACCCGGTGGTCGGCGGCGAAGGTCGCGTTCGACAAGAGCGACCTCGATGTCGTCGGCGTGGAGTTCACCGACGGCGACGCCGCGAAGACCAAGAGCATCGTCAGTGACTACATCCAGCGCTACGGCAAGATCGACGGAGTCTGGATGGACGCGGGCGCCACCGCCGTCGCGGCCGTCGAGGCGTTCGAGGACGCGGGCCAGCCCGTGCCGCCGATCAACGGCGAGGACCAGCAGGACTTCCTGAGGAAGTGGAGCGACGCGAAGCTGACCGCGATCGCGCCGACCTACCCGACCTACCAGTGGCGAACGCCGATCATCGCGGCGCTCAAGATCCTGAAGGGCGAGCAGGTGCCGAAGGTCTGGAACCTCCCGCAACCGGCGATCACGCAGGAGAACCTCGCCACCTACCTCAAGCCCGGTCTGCCGCCGCTGCACTACGCCCTGTGCGGGTGCGAGGACATGCCCGGCTACCCCGCGAAGTGGGGTGGCACGTCGTGATCGGCGTCAACACGTGGGTCTGGGTCTCGCCGCTCACCGACGAGTCCCTGGCCGCCCTCGCGCCGCGGATCGCGGAGTGGGGCTTCGACGTCGTCGAACTGCCGGTCGAGCATCCAGGCGACTGGGACCCGGAGAGGGCGGCGGCCCTCCTGGACGGGCTCGGGCTCGGCGCGTCGGTCGTGCTCACGATGCCACCGGGACGCGAGCTCGTCGACGCCTCGCCCGAGTGTGTGCAGGAGACCCAGGACTACCTGCGGCACTGCGTGGACGTGGCGGTGACCGTCGGCGCGCCGGCGATCAGCGGCCCGGCGTACGCTTCCGTCGGCCGCGCCTGGCGGATGAGCGCGGACGAGCGGCGCGCGGTCTACACCGAGCTGGGGGAGAACCTGAAACCGGTCGTCGCCTACGCGGCCGAACGCGGCGTCTGTCTGGCGTCCGCTCGCCCCGAGCCAGGACGCCCTCGCCACCGAAGGACTCGCCTTTCTCCGCACCCTCATGGCCTGACCGGCCGATCGACCATCCCTTCGCACCCCGTAACTCCGGCCGTCACCGGTAACCCCCCAGGAGATCCCTCATGCGAAGATCACGCTTACTGCCCGCTCTGGCCGCGGCCCTGTTAGGGCTGTTGCTGTCCGCGGTGCCGTTGGTGGCGCACGCGGCCGCACCGCAGTTCAAGGTGCTGCTGTTCAGCAAGACCGCGTCCGGCGCCTACCGGCACGACTCCATCGCCGCCGGCATCGCGATGTTCCAGCAGCTGGCGACCGACAACAACTTCCAGCTCGACACGAGCGAGAACTCCTCCGTCTTCACCACGTCGAACCTCAACAACTACGACGCGGTGATCATGCTCCAGACGTCGGGCATGGTGTGGGACAACGACGCGCAGCGCCAGGCCATGCAGGCCTACGTGCGCGGCGGCCACGGCGTCGTGGCGATCCACAACGCCGTCGACATGAACATCGAGTCGCAGTTCCCCTGGTGGGACCAGACCGTGCTGGCCGGCGCGCACATGACCCAGCACTCCTCGATCGTCCAGGGCACCGCCAAGGTCGCCGACAAGGTGCACCCCTCGACCAAGGGCCTGCCGGACCGGTGGGTGCGCACCGAGGAGTGGTACAACTTCGACAAGAACATGCGCGGCTCGGTGCACGTGCTGGTCACCGCGGACGAGACCACCTACGACGCGGGCGCGAACAAGATGGGCGCCGACCACCCGATCTCCTGGTGTCACAACCCGGAGGGTGGCCGGGTCTGGGCGACCGCCATGGGCCACAACGCGTCCTCCTACTCCGAGTCGCTGTTCAAGCAGCACCTGCTGGGCGCGGTGAAGTGGGCGGCCGGCGCGGCCGCGGGCGACTGCGGTGGCACGATCGCGGCCCGCTTCCAGAAGGTGACCCTCGACGGCGCGCCGGACCAGCCGATGGAGCTGGACGTCGCCGCCGACGGCAGGGTCTTCTACATCTCGCGGTCGGGCAAGGTGAACCTGATCCCCGCGGGCGGCGGCGGCACGCGCGTCATCGGCACCCTGTCGGTGTACGACGGCGGTGAGGACGGCGGGATCGGGCTGGCGCTCGACCCGAACTTCGCCACCAACGGCTGGATTTACCTCAACTACTCGCCGTCCAACGGCGGCGAGGTGAACCGGGTCTCGCGCTTCACCTTCAACGGCACCAGCCTCGACCTGTCCAGCGAGAAGAAGATCATCGAGGTTCCGGCGTACCGCAACGTCGACGAGCCGGGCCACACCGGCGGCTACCTCGCGTTCGGCCCGGGCGGCAACCTGTACATCGGCCCCGGTGACGACACCAACCCCAACGGGTCCAGCGGCTACGCCCCGATCGACGAGCGGCAGGGCCGGGAGCACTACGACGCCCAGCGGTCCGCGGCCAACACCAACGACCTGCGCGGCAAGATCCTGCGCATCCACCCCGAGGCCGACGGCACGTACACGATCCCGTCCGGCAACATGTTCGCGCCCGGCACCGCCAAGACGCGGCCGGAGATCTACGCGATGGGCTTCCGCAACCCGTTCCGCTTCTCCGTCGACAAGGTCACCGGCTGGATCTCGGTGGGCGACTACGGCCCGGACGCGGGGGCGGCGAACGCCAACCGCGGTCCCGAGGGCACCGTCGAATGGAACCTGATCAAGGAGCCGGGCTTCTACGGCTGGCCCTACTGCGTCGGGAACAACATCCCGTTCAACGACTTCAACTTCGCCACCAACACCTCCGGCGCGAAGTTCAACTGCTCGGCGCCGGTCAACAACTCGCCCAACAACACCGGCCTGACCAACCTGCCCGCGGCCAAGTCCGCGACCATCTGGTACAACTACCACGCCTCGGCCGAGTTCCCCGAGATCAACTGCTGTGGCGGGGCGGCGCCGATGGGCGGCCCGTTCTACCGCTACGACGCCTCCAGCACCTCCGACCGCAAGTTCCCCGACTACTTCGACGGCACGCCGTTCCTCTACGAGTGGAGCCGCAACTTCGTCAAGGAACTGCGGCTGGACTCCTCCGGCAACCTCCTGAAGATCAACCCCTTCGTCGCCCAGATCGCCCCGCACGCGCCGATCGACATGAAGTTCGGCCCGGACGGCGCGCTGTACATGGCCGACTGGGGCAACGGCTTCGGCCACGCGAACACCGATGACGCCGTCTACCGGATCGACTACGTGGTGGGCAACCGCGCTCCCATCGCCAAGGCGAGCGCCACCCCCGACTCGGGCAAGGCGCCGCTGACGGTGGCGTTCTCCTCGGCCGGCTCGTCCGACCCCGACGGCGAAGCGATCACCTACAGCTGGGACTTCGGCGACGGCGGCACCTCCACCAGCGCCAACCCGTCCCACACCTACAGCGCCAACGGCACCTACAACGCCAAGCTGACCGTACGGGATTCGAGCGGGAAGACGGCCAGCGTCACGGTGCCCGTCGTGGTCGGCAACACCCGTCCCACGGTCGCCTTCTCGGCTCCGCCCGACGGCGGGTTCATCGACTTCGGCGACCGGGTGACCTACACGCTGAACGTCACCGACGCCGAGGACGGCGCCGCCGACTGCACCAAGGTCAACGTGTTCACCGCGCTCGGCCACGACCAGCACGCCCACGACACCGGTCAGTACACCGGCTGCTCGGGGACGGTCACGACCACGGCCTCCGGCCATGACGAGGCCTCCAACGTCTACTACGTCCTGGGTGCGGACTACACCGACAAGGGCGGCCTGAAGGGCAGCGCCGGCATCACGCTGCAGCCCAAGCACAAGCAGGCCGAGCACGCCACCGGCTCGTCCGGCATCAGGATCGTCGACGAGGCCGGGGCCGAGGGCGGCAGGCGGATCGGCGACATCTCCAACAACGACTGGATCTCCTTCACCCCGTTCAACCTGTCCGGGATCGACACGGTGTCCTTCCGCGTCTCGGCGCCGTCCAGCACCGGGGGGTCCATCGAGTTGCACGCCGACTCGCCGACAGGGGCGCTCATCGCCTCCGCTTCCGTGCCGTCGACCGGGGGATGGAACAACTACGTGTCCCTGCCCGCGGCGCGGGTGACCGACCCCGGCGGCACGCACAACGTGTACGTCGTGTTCAAGGCGCCGTCGGCGAACGCCTTCGACGTCGACTCGTTCACCTTCGGCGGCACGGGCGTCGGACAGGGCGGCGGCTCCTCGCCGTCCCCCTCACCGTCGGTTTCGCCCTCTCCCTCGCCCTCCGCGTCGCCTTCGGGCGGCACCGGCACCGGCACCAGTGCCCTGCGGGGTGTGGCGTCGAATCGGTGCCTGGACGTCAGCGGCGCGTCGCAGACCAACGGCGCGCAGGTGAACATCTGGGACTGCAACGGGCAGGCCAACCAGCGGTGGACGTCCACCAGCGCCGGTGAGCTGCGCGTCTACGGCAACAAGTGCCTGGACGTGAACGGCGCGGGCACGGCCGACGGCACCAGCGTGCTCATCTGGGACTGCAACGGCCAGAACAACCAGAAGTGGCGGCTGAACTCCGACGGCAGCATCACCGCGGTCGGGGCGAACAAGTGCCTGGACGTGTCCGGGAACGGCACCGCCAACGGCACCAAGGTGCAGATCTGGACGTGCAACGGCCAGAACAACCAGAAGTGGACCCGGGTGTGACCTCGATGTGACGCCCGGCCCCGGAGCCGGTCCGCCTCGGCGGACCGGCTCCGGGGAAGCCTCGCGATGCCGCGACGGCCTTCCGGTTGTCAGGCGAGCGCGAGCGCGGCGGCTGCGGTGACGGCGCCGGGGTCGCCCGCGTAGGCCGCGGCTTCGATCACGGCCGTCGCGGCGGCGGGGACGAACCCGTCGGGCGTCCACCTCCGCAGCGGCCGGGTCGAGGCGGGCACGGTGACCCGGGCCGATTCCCCGGCGGCGAGCTCGACGGTCGCGAAGCCGAGCAGGACCCGGGCGGGGAAGTCGTCGGCCGCCGCGTCGATGCCGGTGGGCCGCCCGTAGAGCTGGACGACGTGGCGGCCCGCGCGCGAGCCGGTGTTCGTCACGGTCACGACTCCCGTGAAGGAGTCGCCGTCGCCCTCGCCGACCGTGAGGTCGGTGAGGGCGAAGCTCGTGTAGGACAGCCCGAACCCGAGCGGGAAGGCCGGCGCATGGCCGTCCCGGTCCAGCAGCCGCTGGCCGAACCACTTGTCGTAGGTGATGGCGGTGGCGTCGCGGTCGAAGTACGGCAGGTGCTCCTCCGTGGCCGGGATCGAGTACGGCAGCCGCCCGGCCGCGTCGACGTCGCCGAGCAGCACGTCGGCCAGGGCCCGGCCGCCCTCGCAGCCGGAGTACCAGGAGACCAGCACGGCGGGTACGGCGTCGCGCCACTCCTCGGTGATGACGGCCCCGGCAGTGACGATCACCACGACGGTGCGCGGGTTGGCCGCCGCCACCGCCCGGATGATCTCGGCGTCGACGGGCCGGAGCCGCAGGCTCGCGCGGTCGCCGCCGGCGCTTCCTCCGCTCATGGACTCCACCGCACCGGGCTCGGCGAGGAAGGCCGCGAACGACTGCCCGGCTGGATCGTCGCCGGGCGGCGGGAACAGCGCCAGCAGGTCGGCGTCGGCCAGCACGTCCCCGCCGATCCATTCGCCCTCGTCGGCGGCGGTGTAACCGGCGACGACGACGGCGACGTCGGCCTGTGCGGCCGCGTCGGCGGCCGCGGCCGGGTCGTCGTCGGCCACATGGGTGATCCGGGTGCCCGGGAGCGCCTCGGTCAGCCCCCGCAGCGCGGTGATCACCTCCGGGGCGCGTACGTCGGAGGATCCGTTGTCGCCGGTGTTGGCCACGTCGGCCAGGCGCCCGACGACCGCCAGGGAGGCGAGGGCGTCCCGGCTCAGCGGCAGCAGGGGCGCGTCGCCGACCGAATCGTTCTTGAGCAGCACCATGCCGCGGGCGGCGACCTCGCGTGCCAGCGCGCGGTGCTCGGAGCTGAACACCACGTCGCGCGGGGGCTCGGGCTCGGTGAGGGCGGCGTAGTGGCGCAGCTGGGTGGCGAGGATGCGGCGGGCCGCCCGGTCGACGTCGTCCCAGCTCGCCCGGCCCGCCTCCAGGTCGGCGGACAGGTGCTCGGCGCGCTGCTGGCGGAAGGGCTCCTCCACGTCGAGCCCGGCGCGCAGCGAGGCGGCGGCGTCGCGCAGGCCCCAGATGAAGTCGGAGACGGTGACGCCCTCGAAGCCCCACATGCCGCGGAGCACACCTTCCATCAGGTGCTCGTTCTGCCCGGCCCACTCTCCGTTGACGGAGTTGTAGGCGGTCATGACGCCCGACACGCCCTCTTCCACGATCCGCCGGAAGTGCGCCAGGTAGACCTCGTGCAGCGCCGCGTCGTCGGCGGTGACGTCGACCGTGAACCGGGCGTTCTCCATGCTGTTGAGCGCGTAGTGCTTGACGACGGCCATGGCGTTGCGCTGTACCCCCCGGGTCAGCGCCGCACCGAACTCGCCGAGCAGGACCGGGTCCTCGCCGTACGTCTCCTGGGCCCGGCCCCAGGACGGGTGGCGGGGCAGGTTCACGCACACGCCGCCGAAGAAGTTGGCGCCCTGGGCGCGCAGTTCGAGCCCGATCGCGGTGCCGACGCGCTCCTCGAGTTCGACGTCCCAGGTGGCGCCGCGGGCCATGGAGACCGGGAAGGCGGTCGACTGCCCCATCACCACACCGCGCGGGCCGTCGGAGAACAACAGGCCGGGGATGCCCAGCCGCTCGACGCGGCCCATGGGGTAGGGGGTGAGGTTGTACCCGTTGGTCATCATGTCGGCCATGCCCTGCCAGAACGGCAGGTCCCCGTCCAGCAGCCACAGGCGTTCCTCGCGGGTCATCTGCGACAGCAGCTCGTCGACCGCCTCGTCGAGGGGCCGCCCGGCGCGCACTGCGGCGACGGCGGCGGAGAATGCGGTCGGGGAGGAGGGCGTCGACATGCGCACACAACTCTCTGAACAGGCGCGACAGCGCTATCTACCAAACGGTAGATAACCTAGGCTGGTATCGTGATCGAATCAACCCCCCATCTCCCAGGAGCCAGGACGGCATGACCCCCGCACCGGGACGGCGCCGGCTGCCGCTCGCCGAGCGCCGGGAGGAGATCCTCCAGGCGGCCACCGAGCTGATCGCCGTCTCCGGATTCAAGGGCGTCACCCTCGAGGCGTTCGCGGCGGCCTGCGGCATGACCAAGGCGGGGCTGCTGCATCACTTCCGCTCACGGGAGGACCTGCTCATCGCGGTTCTCGAACGCCGGGACACGCTCGACCTCGCGAGCGTCGCCGACACGTTCGAACCGGCGCCCGACCCGGCGACCGCCCGAGCCGTCATGTCCGGATTTGTCCGGCGCAACCTCGCGCAACGCTCACTCGTGCAGCTGTACACGATGCTGTCGGCGGAGGCGCTGGACCCCGCCCATCCCGCGCACGCCTACTTCCGGACGCGGCTGACCGAGGGTCGTGCCATGCTCGAACGCTACCTGCTGGCCTGGCATCCCCGGCCGGACCGGGCCGCGGTGGACCTGCTCGCCTTCCTCGACGGCCTGCAGCTCAACTGGCTGCGTGACGCCGACATCGACTTCCTCGCCCAGTGGGAGGCCTTCGCCGACCGGTTCTTCGCCCTCTGACCGCCGTACGAGGTTCCCGGCCGGCTCACCGCGCCTTGCCGACGCCCCTGGCCAGGGGCGCGCGCCAGCGATACCGCATGGCGAGGATGCGGAACGCGAAGGCGAGCACGGCCGAGGACAGGGTGGCGACGAACCCCCGCACGTCCAGCGCGTGCAGCGCGACCATCGCCGTCGAGCCGAGCATCGCCGGCACGGCGTAGAGCTCCCGGTCGTAGAGCAGGGTCGGCCTCTCGCCGGACAGGACGTCGCGGATGACGCCGCCGCCGACCGCCGTACAGACCCCGAGGAACACGGCGTGCATCGGTGCGAGGCCGTAGTGGAGCGCCTTGGCGGTCCCGACCGCGCAGAACAGGCCGAGACCCGCCGCGTCGAAGACGAGCACCGCGGGCATCGCCCGCTCGACCTGGGGATGCCAGAAGAAGGCGATGACGGTGGCCACGACCGGCACGAGGAGATACGCGGTGTCCCGCAGCGCGGCGGGCTGCACGCCGATGAACAGGTCACGCACGATGCCGCCGCCGACCGCGGTGAAGAACGCGAGCACCGCGATACCGACCACGTCGAGCCGTTCGCGTACGCCCTGGAGCGCGCCGGACAGGGCGAAGACGAAGATTCCGACGAGGTCGAGCACGGGGGTCACGGGCCCACATTCTCCCACATAACGTGCAAATCGCCGTGTCAAGATCGGGTAGTCGGGCCCGGCGGAGGTCCTACGTGCCGTTCCCGCCCAGGTCGACGGCGAAGGTGATCACGCCCTTCATGATCGTGTCCAACTGAGCGGTCCTCCTGTGACGTCCGCAGGACGCTGGACCACCCGCATGAGGGTTCCTTTAAGAAGGATCACCCGGAGCGTCGGGCACGCCGTTCGTCGCCGGCCCGCGCGTGCCCTCCGCATCGACCGCATGAGAAACGCGCCGGGGTAGCGTCGGGACTGTGCCGTCGAGAGTTCGGGGGCCGCACCCTCCGCCCGCCGGCCGCGGAAGTCCGGACGACACGGGCAAGGGCAGCGGGGGGCGGCATGTGATCGGGTGTCCTGACACCGGGCGCATCTGGGGCGGTCTGGTGCGCGACCACCACCTCACGCCACTGGACGACCTGGCGGCCTCGGTCATCGAGCACGTCCGGCCGCTCGGCTTCACCGAGATCATGATCTATGTGGCCAGCCTGCGGCCGCTGTATCTGGTGCCGCTGCCCGGACAGTGTGACGTGTACGGCGAACCGCTGAACCGCGTCGCCATCGACACGACCCTGGCCGGGCGGGCCTACCGGAACCAGGAGATCGTCCAGGCGCGCCCCGCCACCGACCCGTACGTCGCCGAGGCCGCCGAACCGCTCGGCAGCGAGGGGCCCCGGCGCCTGTGGGTGCCGATGCTGAACGGCACGGAGCGGGTCGGCGTGCTCGGGGTGACCGCGCCCGTGGTCGACGACACCATCGAGCGCATCGCGAACGAGCTGGCCAGCCTGGTCGCGTTGCTGGTGGTGAGCAAGCGGGCCTACAGCGACGCCTTCGCGCGGCTCGTGCGCACCGAGGAGATGCACCTGTCGGCCGAGATGCTGTGGACCCTGCTGCCGATCAGGAACTTCGCCACCGACACCATGACCGTCAGCGCCGGGCTGGAACCGGCCTACCACGTCGGCGGCGACGCCTTCGACTACGCCCTCGACGGCGGCACGCTCCACATCGGGATCTTCGACGCCATGGGGCACGACACCTCCGCCGGCCTCACCGCCGCGATCGCCCTGAGCGCCTACCGCAACAACCGCCGCCGGCGCAGGGCCGGACTGCTCGACATCAGCGACGCGATCGACGAGGCGATCGCCGGGCAGTTCGCCAGCTCCCGGTTCGCCACCGGGGTCCTGGCCGACCTGGACATTCGCACAGGATGGCTGACCTGGGTGAACCGGGGGCATCCCCCGCCGCTCGTCCTGAGACAGGGACGGGTGGCCTCGGTGCTGGACAGCCCACCGGACACCCCCATGGGTCTCCACCTGGGCCCGGCCGCCGGGCTCGCGCGCCGCCAGCTCGAGCCCGGCGACCGGCTGCTCCTCTACACCGACGGCATCGTCGAGGCGCTGACTCCCGACGGAGAGAGGTTCGGGCTGGACCGCTTCGCCGACTTCGTCATCCGGCGGGAGGCCGACGGCGTCTCCGCACCGGAGACCCTGCGCCGCCTGATCCACTCGATCCTCTCCTACCAGCGCGGTCAGCTCCAGGACGACGCCACGGTGATGCTGGTCGAGTGGCGCACGGGGCGGCATCAGAAGCTCGCGTTGTGAGCGAGGCCCCGCTCAGTCGCGGGCGAGCAGCTCGAGCGTGTCGACGACGCGGTTCGCGAAGCCCCACTCGTTGTCGTACCAGGCCACCACCTTGACGTGCGTGCCCTCGACCCGGGTGAGGGCGGCGTCGAAGATCGACGACGCGGCCTGGCCGGTGATGTCGCTGGAGACCAGCGGCTCGTCGGCGTAGTCGAGAATGCCCTTGAGCCGGCCGTCGGCGGCGGCGCGGTAGGCCGCGAGCACCTCGTCGCGGGTGACCCGGCGGGAGACCGTGGTGTTCAGCTCCACCAGCGAACCCACCGGGACCGGCACGCGGATCGAGTCGCCCGACAGCTTGCCGTCCAGCTTCGGCAGCACCAGGCCGATGGCCTTGGCGGCCCCGGTGGTGGTGGGCGCGATGTTCACGGCGGCGGCACGGGCCCGGCGCAGGTCACGGTGCGGGCCGTCCTGGAGGTTCTGCTCCTGCGTGTACGCGTGCACGGTGGTCATGAAGCCGTGCTCGATGCCAGCCAGGTCGTCCAGCACGGACGCCAGCGGAGCCAGCGCGTTCGTGGTGCACGAGGCGTTCGAGACGATCACGTGCCGGGCGGGGTCGTACACCTCGGTGTTCACTCCGTAGGCGAGCGTGACGTCGGCGCCGTCGGAGGGGGCGCTCACGAGCACGCGCCCCGCGCCCGCGTCGATGTGCGCGCGAGCGGCGTCCGCCTTGGTGAAGCGGCCGGTGGACTCGAGCACGATCTCGACGCCGAGCTCGGCCCACGGCAGCTTGGCGGGCTCGCGCTCGGCGAGCACCGCGATACGGCGGCCGTCGACCACGAGGTCGGTCCCGTCGACCTCGACGGAGCGGCCGAGGCGGCCGAGCGCACTGTCGTACTTGAGCAGGTGCGCGAGGGTCTCGGGGGCGGTGAGGTCGTTCACGGCGACCACGTCGAGGTGGCTGCCGCGTTCCAGCAGGGCGCGGAGGGTGTTGCGTCCGATACGGCCGAATCCGTTGACGGCGATGCGGGTCATGGTGGCTCCTTTCGTTCCGCGCTCCATGATCGGCGCGCCGCCGCCGGGCCGACAGTGGCCCGAACGACACCGTGCGCAAGGATCCCGCCAGAAGTTTCGCCACCGTCCGCAAGGATCTCGCCACCTCGTACGAGGACCGGCGCGGCTGCCCGTCCGGCCGGGGAGGTCAGGCCGAGAAGGTGTGGCGGTACTCCGTCGGGGAGGTGCCGAGAATCCGCTGAAAATGCAGGCGCAGGTTCGCCCCGGTCCCGAGCCCGACCCGGTCGGCGATCTGCTCCACGCCCAGATCGGTGCGTTCGAGCAGTTCGCGTGCCAGGTCCACGCGCGCCCGCAGCACCCACTGCATGGGCGTGTAGCCGGTGTCCTCCACGAACCGCCGGGAGAAGGTGCGCGCCGACACCCGCGCGTGGCGGGCCAGGGTGTCGAGGGTCAGCCGTTCCGACAGGTGCGCCAGGGCCCACTCGCGCGTGCCCGCGAACAGGTCGCCGAGCGGTTCGGGCACACTGCGGGGGACGTACTGCGCCTGGCCTCCGCTGCGATAGGGCGCCGCCACCAGCCGCCTCGCCACGTGGTTGGACAGCCCGACGCCGTGGTCGCGCCGCACCAGGTGCAGGCACAGGTCGATGCCGGACGCGGCGCCCGCCGACGTGAGCACGTTGCCCTCGTCCACGAACAGCACGTTCTCGTCCACCCGCACGAGCGGATGCTTGTCGGCGAGGGCCTTGGTGTAGTGCCAGTGGGTCGTCGCCCGCTTGCCGTCGAGCAGGCCCGTCGCCGCCAGCGCGAACGCCCCCGTCGAGATGGCGGCGAGCCGGGTCCCGCGCTCGTGGGCGGCCATGAGCGCGGCGACGACCGCGGCCGGCGGTTCCGTGGTCGCAGGCTCCCGATAGCCGGGGATGAAGACGGTGTCGGCCTGCTCGAAGGCGTCGAGGCCCTCGGCCACGTGATAGGAGAGGCCGTCGCCGCCGGTCACCATCCCGGGGGCGGCGCCGCACACCCGCACCTCGTACGGCATGCTCGGCCGGCTGGAGAACACCTGCGCGGGGATGCCGACGTCGAGCGGCTTCGCCCCCTCGAGCACGAGCACGGCGACGCGGTGGTTCCTGCGGCTCATCGATCTCCCTCGACTCCTCCGCGGCCGCCGGGCGTCCCTCGCGCGGCGACCGCGATGAGCACTACCGCAAGCATCCTGCCACCGGCCATCAGCGACCCCGGCAGCCCCCACTGCCGGGAGGGGCCGCCGGGGTGTGCTTCAGGACTGGTTGAACAGCGAAAGGGTCAGGGTGGAGTGGTACTCGCCGGCGGCGACGTCGACGGCGGTGCGCAGGGCGAGGTCGGCGTTGACCTTCGAGGTGCCGATCTCGTCGGAAGA